>NZ_NHRP01000016.1:0-11060 GCF_002165385.1 Acinetobacter sp. WCHA39 | reverse complement strand
TAATGCGCTCATAGCTCAGCTGGATAGAGCACTTGGCTACGAACTAAGGGGTCGGGAGTTCGAATCTCTCTGAGCGCACCAACTTAATAGAAAAAACCGCTTAATTGCGGTTTTTTTGTGCCTGTAAGTTGGAGTAGTTAAACTATAAAATATCTATTTGATGTTCAAATTAAGGCTCTTCATTTTTTATTAACAATAAAATCAGTTGTTTATGTTGTTTTTAAATATAATAACTCTTGCGTTGTAAACTTGTAACGATCAATCTATCACCATTTGATTTCTATTTTATTAAAAAACACTTATCAATAGGGGAAAAATGCGTATAATGCGCTCCATCAAATATGCGCTCATAGCTCAGCTGGATAGAGCACTTGGCTACGAACTAAGGGGTCGGGAGTTCGAATCTCTCTGAGCGCACCAATTTGAATTTATCGAAAGATAAAGTGAAAAAAACCGCTTAAATGCGGTTTTTTTGTGCCTTACATTTTTGCTTTAATTTTCTGAACAAACACAGTATTACCACCAACTGCGGGGAGTACATCATGATAGGGTAAACTTCGCATAGCCCTTAATAAAAAGGGTGCTTTTTCATCAATTTTCATTGAACTGGTTATTTTAAATAAACTTCCGTGATTCAATTCTGTAGCAACCATTTTTCCTTTAATCAATCGTAAATCACCACCATTGGCATAAAAGTTATTTTCAACAGTATTTGGATAGTTGAAATGCAGCTTAAATGCAAAAGGAATATTAATCACACCTAAACCCACATTCACTTGAATATCCGCATCTTGACCCTGATTTTGGATTGGAGAGGTGATGATTTTCTTGATTTGTCTTGGAAATAATTCTTGATAGGCTAAAGGGTTTAACCATTTATTTAATTGCTGTGTTGGCTGTTGATAAAATTGATAGGTGGTGGTGAAGCGCATGGCTTCACGTCCATGGGTGTACATGATGCTGGTTGGAGCATGCAGAAAGCTAATGGGTTGCTGTGCATTTTGACTCAGTTGTGCAATCTTAGCCAATTGAGCTTCATTTAATTGAGGGCTTGCTATTTGTCCTGAATTTAAGGCAACGATATTCTGTTTAATAAAGCGTGTTCGAAGTGATTCTAGGATAAAAGCATTGGTTGAGCTCGGAATCCCTAATTTGACCTCTGGAATCGCATTCAGAATTTTTTTAAAAATAAAACCTTTAGGTTGATTTAAATCTCCCCACTGGGTGAGCGTAATTAAAGTTCGATGATCATCTAAGGCAAACCATTCAAACTTTCCTAAACCGTATGGAATAGGAGAATCAATCACTAAACTGGAAATACTGTTCGATTTAATCTGATGCTGTAAGGTAACGTCTTCATTAAAATTGAGCACTGGAATAGGCGTTGGAATGGAGACACGATATTTCATTTTTACAGTATTGCCAGATTGTTCTAGTATTTTGGCCGATTTAAGTGTTGGAAATAGACCGACATAGTGATTAAAGTCAGTCAGGGTCTTACTAACCTGTTGTACATTGGTAGGAACAATAAGTGCTGCGGATGTAAAACTGGCGTTTTGTTGTGAATTGGATTTGAGAGTGGGGAGGTTAGTTTTAGTTGTTGGATGCGCATAAATGAAAATATTATTTTGCGTGTAGCTTGCCAAAAGCTGGGGGTTATTTTGAAAAGGTTGTAAAGCGCTTGGGATATTGTCATTCCAAGTCAGCATTTGTGCAAAGCAAGTTTGCGTTATGCTAAAAACAAGAGTCGTTAATATAAATCCATTCAAATAAAACATCACATTCCTTTGATTTTTCTTAGTGATATAGTCAGTGGCATTCATCAGTAAATCATAGAGCCTTGCTATTAATAAAAGTTTTTTTGTTTAAAAAACAGTCGTATTGTGTAAAACTTTCTTGAGCATCGAAACCTTAGACAAAGCGTTATCTATGCAAGTAAATACTTATAGCGGTTAATGTTGATCAGTTAAGTGTAATTTGATTATTACTGAATTAGAAATTCCATCTCTTTGTTAAAAAGCAACTTAGAGTAGTGCTACGCCGTATTTGAATTTTGTATAAAATCGCTATAAATCTGATTTACGCTCAAGTCATTTATGTTCTAATAGATGAGTTTTTTCAAATCTTAGAAATCAAAAATGTCTGAACAACGTCCAACTGTATCTGTGCGCTATTATCTTAATTTAGAAGAATCACAAGATGGTTTTGCTCTTGTCACTTTTGGTAAAAAGACCTTTAGTCGTTTTCTAACACCTGTTATTAGTATTGCAATTATTGGTTGGGGAATCTATTTAGGTTTCTCAGACGTTGGTCGTTATTACGTTGCATTAGGTGCTTTTTTTCTGATTATGCAAGGATTGATGCGCTATTGGTTGTTACCGATGTTGTTTAAACGTCAATTTGTTCGCTACCAATTTGGAAAAAGTGAGCAGGGAATTGACCTCTATCAAGATCATTTTGAACTTTATTCAACAGGTAAAAAGCAAATAGCGCAGTATGCTGAGGTGCAATCTTTTGCAGTTGGAAAGCTCACGTATATGTTAGAGCTGAAGAATCATACCGTCATTATTGTTCCAAAGCGTTCATTCAATGATCCAGCAGATCAAACCAAATTTGAAAATAGTTTTAAAAAATAACTTCATTCGCGATTTAAGGAACAAGGAGCTTTTATGAGCACACGTCCGTCAAAAATTGTTTGTGTAGGCAGGAATTATGCTGAACATGCGAAAGAACTAGGTAATGCAATTCCTGATCGCCCAATTTTATTTATCAAACCACCAAGTAGTTTGAGTAGCTTAGCCCAAGGTGCCCGTTGGAATCAGGCTTTGGGTGAATGTCATTTTGAATGTGAAATTTGTTTGCAGATCGCACACCCATTGTCGCAGGAAACCAATCCAAGCAAAGCTTTAGAAGCGATTGGTGCTGTGACTTTAGGGTTGGATTTAACTTTACGTGATTTGCAGAATGACTTAAAAGCGAAAGGGCAGCCTTGGGAGCGAGCAAAAGCTTTTGACGGTGCATGTATCTTGGCAGACTGGGTTGAAGCAGATGAAATTGGCGATTTACAAGAGTTAGAGCTTGTTTTAATGATTAATGGCGTTGAACGCCAACATGGTTTTAGCCAAGACATGATTTTTGATATTGGTGCATTATTGGTTGAAATTAATCAGTCCTTTAGTTTGGAAGCGGGTGATGTGATTATGACGGGTACACCTGCTGGCGTCGGGGCATTACACCCAAATGATCAATTAACCATGAAACTAATAACCCAATCAGGAGAATATCATTGGGATACATTTGTTCAAGCATAATGATTAAAAACAAGTGCTGTTAATAAATAGCTTCTACCTAATTTCGTATAAGCGAGACAGTAAAAGAAAGACCTCTGTTGAGGTCTTTCTTTTACTTCTGTTCAAAGATCGTCGAAAGAGGAATCGAAAGTTTTGCAGCTAAATAATCATTACTCTCGATGAGGGCTGGGCCAAGTCGTTCCATCCATTCATCATCTTGATGGATATTGGCGACATCATGACGTAATGGCAGGGGATAAGGGAGTGCTGTAAAAAAGCTCCAGAAATCGACTTGCGCAAGATTTCTAGCCAATACATACTCATCGTTGTCTGTACGTTTGACTAAATTCTGTTTTTCTAACTGTAAGATATATGCAGGTAAACGTCCTAATTCACCACGTCCAATAATCCCAAGAAGTTCTTGTTCACTGACACTTTCTCCAATTTGTTGCTTTTTATAAAATAACTCCAATATGTCTAATAACATTAAGATAGGATGACGCTTTTGTTCTTTATCTGAATGAAAAGCAGTCAGTGCATAACTGATTTCTACGCCTAATAAGATAATGTTCCAAGACAAATAAATCCACAGAAGGAAGATTGGAACAGCAGCAAAAGCACCATACACAATTTCATAACTGGTGAAATTACTCATAATCCAGCCAAAGAAATTTTTTAAAATTTCAAATACTGTTGCGCTAAAACATGCAGCAATAACAGCGGAAAGAATAGGGACGCTACGATTAGGAATGGTCCAGTAAAGAATGAAAAAGCCAACAATTGTAAGTAGGAATGAAATAAGCCATAAAAGGAAGGAGCCATCTAATTGATAGCCCGCAAAATTATTGCTCAGAATATTCATTGAGGCGACAGTAGATGAAAGTACAAAAGCACTGCCTAGAATGATTGGACCTAAAGAGATTATTGTCCAATAACGCATAAAACCAACAAGACCTGTTCGAGTTTCTTTGACACGCCAAATACGATTAAAGACATTTTCGATTGAGGTGAGCATAAGTACGGTGGTCACAAATAGAAATAGCACCCCAATAATTGTGAGATTACTGGATTTATCTGTAAATGCGTTCAATGCTTTGTCAAAGGCAATGGTACTTTTTGGTAAAAAATTACTGTAAATCAATTGCTGTAGTTGTTGTCGAGCAGGCTCTAAAGCTTTAATTGAGGAGATAATGACTAAGAAAACGGTCAGCATTGGAACAACTGCAAACAAGGTGGTGTAGGTGAGTCCTCCAGCTTGTTCTCTACAGCGATCAGCTTCGAAACGCCGTAACACAAATACAATAAATTGAAACCATGTTTTTTCTAAAAAAGGCAGATTTTTTAGATAACGATTTAAGATCATGGGTTCTATCCTAGTTATTTTTAATAAAATCCTGTGTCAGCACAGGATTAATTACGGCTCAAAAGAGGAAAAATGTCGTATAGTGTTCTTTTTAACAAAATTTATTAAAGTGATGCAACCTTACGTTCTTGTTCTTTATTACAGTAAATATGGTTCAACTCGAAAAATGGCTCATCTAATTGCCGATGGAATTGAGTCTTCTGGTATCACAGCTCGTATTCGAACCGTTCCTAATCTCGCAACTGTTGTTACCCAAGCAGAACCGAGCATTCCTGCAGAGGGGGATGTTTATTGTACTTTAGATGATTTGACGTATTGCTCAGGTTTGGCACTTGGTTCACCTACTCGCTTTGGTAATATGGCGAGCGAGATGAAATACTTTTGGGATCAAACCACGAGTTTATGGTTGAATGGTGCTTTGCATAATAAACCAGCATGTGTTTTTACTTCTTCTGGCTCGATGCATGGTGGGCAGGAAAGTACTTTGCTTAGCATGTTACCGCCATTATTCCATCATGGTATGTTCATCATGGGGTTGCCAAATTCAGTTCCAGCCCTGTCCAATACCAAAACAGGCGGAACACCCTATGGTGCAAGCCATGTCAGTGGCCCTCGTCATGATCAAAGTTTGAGTGCAGATGAAAAAGTATTATGCGAAGCGCAAGGTAAACGTTTAGGTGATGTCGTAAAAGCGTTGTTAGGAAAAGTTTAGATCTAAAAATGGGAGCATCTGCTCCCATTATTTTATTTTTTAATTTGCCAATCGTAGATTTTTTTCTGATAGGCATACCACATCATCCACAGTCCAATCAGTAACATTGGTACAGTGAGAATCTGACCTTTGGTCATCCAACCGAATAGAATAAAACCTTGATCTGCATCGGGCTGACGGAAGAACTCCATAAAGAAACGTGCAACTCCGTAGCCCATTAGGAATAATGCTGAAACCGCCATACGGGGACGTGGTTTAGCACTAAACCACCAAAGTATGATAAATAGAATCAGACCTTCACAGAGCGCTTGATAAATTTGCGACGGATGGCGAACTAAACCTAAAGGATCAGTTGGAAAAATCATACCAAATGGATAGCTAAGGTCTTGAACTTGACGACCATACAATTCACCACCAATAAAATTACCGATACGACCAAACATCAAACCTGTCGGTACACAGGGTGCAATAAAGTCCAAGGTTTGAAACCATGTTTTCTGATATTTCTTACACCAGAATAGCATGGCGATCATGACACCCAAGAAACCGCCGTGAAAGCTCATTCCACCTGTCCAGACTTGGAATAACCAAAGCGGGTTTTCTAAGAATTTGCCAAACTCATAAAACAAGACATAGCCAATACGACCACCAAGTACGACGCCTAGAGCGCCATAAAACACCAGATCGGAGACCATATCGGCAGTCCAACCATCACGTTGTTTAGCACGATAAGAGGCTAAGCCCCAAGCGCATAAAAATGCCAAGAGATACATCAATCCGTACCAGTGTACCTTGACTGGCCCTAAACTCAGTGCCACTGGATCAATATTTGGATAGGTCAGCATTGCTGTTCCTCAATTTAGAATTTGAAATTAAGTTTTGAGCAGATTGTAGCGGAATGATGTGAAAAATGTTGTACATTCAATGTGAAAGTCAACAGACGCTAAATGAGTGAAAACAGGATCAATGTGTATTGTCGCTTTTGCATGGTATGTTCTTGATGATATGCCCTTGTGTTTAATTTCAAATCGTGATGAATTTTATCATCGACCAAGTACTGTTTTACATCGATGGGATCACAGTTCGATAATTGCTGGGCAAGATTTACAGTCAGGTGGGGCATGGATGGGGGTCACTGAGTCTGGGCGTTGGGCAATCGTGACTAATTTTCGCAATGGACGAGATAAGAACCAATATTCAACTTCACGTGGACATTTAATCCAGTCTTTTTTAGAAAGTGATTTAGCCCCCTTTCGTTTTGCACAACAATTAGAACAGCAACAACAGGACTACGCTGGTTTTAATTTGTTTATCGGTGATCGAGAGCAAGCGGTTTATATGAGTAATCGGGGGGAAGCACCACAAGTCTTAGCGAATGGTGTTTATGTTGTTTCCAACGGTTTAATGTCAGAAGATTGGGAGAAAACCAAACATTTACGTAAACGCTATACGCAAGAATTTTTACCAATGTTGCAACAATCAACGATTACAGAATCTGATTTGCAATATTCAGTCTGGGATATTTTGGAAGATGAACGAAAAATTATTCCAGATTTGTTACCTGATACAGGGATTAGTGTGGAGATGGAAGCGTTGCTGTCCTCGACTTTTATCCAAAGCCCAATTTATGGCACACGCTGTTCAAACTTCTTAAGGCTTGATTCAAAACAATGGCATTGGCTAGAGAAAACACAGCAAGGTGAGCAGCAGGGGCGTATTATCGAAATGAAAGCAGATCTATGGAAATAAAAATACCGACAAGGCTGTCGGTATTTTTTATCAACCAAATTTATTTAGCAGAGGTTGTCTTTTCAACCGATGGCAAAACATCCGCCGTGATATAGCCCACGCACGCGCTAAAGCCATTGTTATAGTTTTTTAGCACTGCTGTTTTTACATCTGCTGGAATCTTTGAGCTGTCGCCTGGATGCTGGAAATTGCTCATGATATAAGTCCAGCCGTTGACCGAATCCACCGCATGTAAACCTGTTGACTCTGCACCTGCTGGAGTAGAGAGGATACGATCTAAAGACTTAGTATCAACATTATATGCCCATAGGAAGTTATTGGTATGGTTACCACTGTCTTCACCAATGAATAATGTGCGTAAAGTTTCAGAGAATTTTAAATTGTCTGGGCTTGCAATATTATTTGGATCTGCCGTGTTACCTAAGCTATCCACAGTAATATCTTTACCCATAAGAACCATATGGCTTTGGTAAGGTGTCCATTCACTATTGATCACATTATTAAGATGATCAACTTGGCTACCTTTGAGGTCATGTCCAAGGACACCACCTGCTTTTAGCGTGCTCTTAAACTTAACATTATGTGATTCAACCCAAGCTGCATTTCCACCAATCATTGATTCTTGAATATTGGCAAGTGCAGAGTAAGCAACTTTATCTTTAATATTTACGGTAGTACCTTCCATTTTTGTGAAAGCCATACTACCGCCTTTTAGGGCAGCATATCGATGTGTTTCTAGGAATGCAGCAGCAAGCTCAATCTCAGCTTTGCTAAAGCCATTGTTGGCTTCTTTCAGTTTAACCCACAGCGATTTTCCATCTAACACAATCTTGGTATAACCTGTTAAATCAGCTGGTGCTGTTTTCAAGCTTTCCATAATGTTTTCAGATTTGATTCCTCGAACATTCACGAGGTCTTCGATGGTCTTACTATCAGTATGACCTAACTTGATCCATTTGATTGCGGCGGTAGAGGTCTCATTCAATTCTGATGTGTATTTCGCAACATATAAAGTTCCAGCAGATAAGTCTTTTTCTTTGTCTGCAATAAACATGAAGAAACCACCGTTAGTGTAATCGTCACCCATGATTACAGTGCGGTTATCTGGCATGACTTGAATCAGTTCATGTGAAATACGACCTAAGCAGTAGTGTTTAACTGCTTTTGCACGCCCTTTGCCATCAAGGATGATTTCTGGCAAATGACCATAGTTATATGCATTTGCAGTATTTTCATTGCCATATAGATTTTTACTATATGCTTTGAGCATTGCCAGATCTGAACCGATTTGGTCAAATGCATCAGGCTCATATTCTTCACTTGAAAGGTGAGTATTCCACGGAGAAAGGCTAGCACCACAGGTGATCCATAGACCATGAACTTTAGACATATCGACATTGTGGTATTTCTTCAATGCCAGATGACCCGTCTTTTGATCCTGATCCAGCGTAAGCACCGCAATTGGTGATGGCAACTTGCCGTACATATTTTGATTTGCCAGATTTTTAGTCGTGTATTCAAATTGAACAACGTGGAATACAGGGTTAGCCACACCAGATACAGAAGCGCCATTGATGTGGATTAAAGATGAACCATCAGGAGAGTCAGAGAAAAACTGGCGTTCTTGACCGATTACAGAAGTATCTTTAATCGGTTGATTATTAATATCATAATAACTACCTGCAATGATTTTTCCACCATCGATATTGTCGACTAGAGTACCTGTGCGGAAAAACTCTTGATAACCTAATTTGTATTCTGTGGTTGTATTATCATCCCACGTAATGGTCAAACCAGATTTAACTGAGGTTGTCGCCATATCGGCAACAGTTGAAGGCGCTGCCATCGGTGTAAATTTAGCATTTTTAAATTTTGCAGCAGGTACGGTTGGCGTAACGGTAGTATCGTTATTATCATTGCAACCTGCTAAAGCTGCTGCTGTGCCCATTGCCCCTAGTGGTAAAAACGGAACACCCGCGAACCACTTTAAAATATCACGACGACTTGGCTGATTTGTATTGGCTGTCATAATAAATCCATATCTTTAATAAATGGTAAATAAATCTAGATTGATTTTATGTTTGATAGATGACAATTTTTTGACACTTTTAAGGCAGTTTGAAGACAATTTAATTTTTATAAATATATGAAAAATATAAGTTTAAAAATACAAAAATCCCTGAGATTATTCAGGGATTCAACAGAGATATTATTATTCTGAAACTGCTTTACGCTTTTCTAATATTTTTCCAAAAAGTAAACCGATTTCAAATAGCATCCACATCGGAACAGCCAGCATAATCATGGATAAAGCATCAGGTGGGGTAACAAACATCGCCACGAAAAAGCATCCAACAACAATAAAACGGCGTTTTTCAATGAGGCTTTGTGTACTCACGACACCAATCAAAATCAACACTAAAGTAATAATTGGAATTTCAAAGGTGAAGCCAAAGACCAGAAATAGCTTTAGACAGAAACTCAAATAACTATTGATATCTGTCATGGGCGCTACAGTTTCAGGCGATACGCTAATAAAGAAATGCAGGATGGCTGGCAAGGTAATGAAGTAGGCAAAAGCCACTCCTAAATAGAACAACACAATACTGCCCAACAATAGGGGAATGGCTAAGTGGCGTTCTTTCTCATATAGCGCAGGTCTGATAAATGACCAAACCTGATAAATGATGTAGGGCATTGCCAGCATAAAAGCGACAAACAGGTTGAGCTTAAAGGGGGCCATAAATGTCGCCGTGACATCTGTGGCGATCATGCTTGAAGTGGCTGGCAATTGCTGCCTTAGCGGTTCAGACAGCCATTGATAGGTCTGGTTTCTAAATGGCAATAAACAGAAAAATAGAAAAATTGTTACCCCAACAATCTTAAAAAGATATTGGCGAAGTACGATTAAATGCTGCATGACCGGCATTTGTTGTAGGGTTTCTTCAGTACTGACTGAAGTTGATGGTAATTGGCTCATACGGCAATCTTTAATTCGTTATCAAACTGATTCAACGATGGGTATGCTTCCATACCAATCACAGATGATTTTTGGTATTGAACACAAAAAGGAATAATAGAACTTGAGTGATATGGCACATAGCGAATCGAATTTTGAGGTTTAGTTACTGATGGCGCAGTCTCTACCTCATGATTTTGAGTTTTTAATTCATCTAATTGTTTTTGTAGCCGACGTTCAAGCTCAGTAATCTTTTCAATTTCTTTTTGCATTTCTTCCCGAAACTCGGAAAGTTTTAGCTCACGATCAATCTCATTCTGAACGTTGTTGATAAATTTTTTAATTTTCCCATACCATTTTGCTACGAACCGTGCAGCTTCAGGTAATTTATCAGGACCGAGCACCAGCAATGCAATAACTGCAAAGCAAAAAATCTCAGTCATTCCCAAGTTCAGCATAATTCCGCTCGCTTAGCTTTTTACTGAGCTTTCAGCATTTTTAACTTGAGCATCAATGGTACGAGGCTCATTGAGTGGCGCAGTAACTTCATCTTCTTTAATAGACTTTTTGAAATCTTTAACAGCACCACCAACATCTTTGCCTAAATTTTTAAGCTTTGATGTACCGAATAGTAAAATCACCACAATTGCAAAAATAACGACGTGCCAAATTGATAAACCAGCCATAATTCTATTCCTATATAACTTTGGTTATATCTGAACAGTTTGGCATGACAAAGATGTGACACTTATATTGCAATTTTGCGACAAAAAATTATGAGATTAAGTATGTTGATAGATAATTTTTTACTTTTTGGTTTGTAATCAATATTTCGTTGAAGTGAGTTTTTACTCATTATTCAGTATTTTTATTCAATCTAGGGTCTGTTGAGAATTAACAAAGGCAACTGATTAATTTATAATAGTACTATGGATAGATACATACTTACTGATGCCCAATGGGCAAAAATGGAACCTTTTTGCCTAG
>NZ_NHRP01000015.1:0-88325 GCF_002165385.1 Acinetobacter sp. WCHA39 | reverse complement strand
GACAATAGCAAGAGTGAACCACCTGATCCCTTCCCGAACTCAGAAGTGAAACCTCTTAGCGCTGATGGTAGTGTGGCCTTTGCCATGTGAGAGTAAGTCATCGCCAGCTTTTAAATCTAAACACCCCTAACCTAATGGTTAGGGGTGTTTTTTATTTATTCCGGAAAGGAAATATCAAAAAGTTGTAGTACCTTTAATTGATGAATATTAAGTAATTCATTTTTTGAATTAGGTCCTAGAATTAAGCGAATTATAAAAATTTAAATCTTAAAATTTAGTGAAAATCTCGTTTCAAGAAAATAGTTTGAATAAGTTCTCTTTTATATTTTTTACTTGAAGATAAAGTATATTTACATAAAAGCTAGATTGTGATTTCATTAGGCATATTTTTATAATTAAAAATCTTATCCTGTTTTAGGTTAGATTGGGGATATAAAGGAATGATGATGAATAAAAAACAGCTTACTCTAAAGTTGTCAGCGATTACTATGTCAGTAATGTTAGCGAGTTGCGGCGGGGGAGGAGGCTATTTTGACACAAATAGTGGATCTTCCAATACTGATAATACAAATACGTCAACACAAGTATCTGCTGAACTCTTATCTGTAGGTCAAAGTAAAAGTAGTCTTAATGCGGGTGGTCAAGATAGCTTGGATTTGACAATTCGTACATTGGATAAGACAGGCGGTATTATACCTAAAGCAAATGTCAAAATCGAAATTAAAGATGCTGAGAATTCTGGCGCAAGTTTGAGTACTAAAAGTAATCTTGTAAGTGATGAGAATGGATTAACTAAAACAACGTTATCTTTAGTGAATACAACACTTAATCAACAAATGAACAGAACAATTACTGTTGTTGTAACATCTGGTCAAACAAAACAAGAATTAGCTATTCCTGTGAATGGAACTGCTATTACTATTTCTTCAGATATGAATTTATTAGAGGAAGGGGCTACTGCTAATATTACATTAATTGGATTGGATGCAGTTGGTAAACCATTAAGCGGAGCTAAAGCAAGTTTAGTTGATGCATCAGGAAAAACTGTTTCAGATGTAATTTCAACAGATCTAAATGGCCGTGCTATTTTTAAAGTACCTTATGCTACTGTTTTAAATTCAACAAATCATAAATTGAGTTTACTTGGTAAATTGACAGTTGAAGGTTCCAATCAAACAGTTACAAATATTTTGACAACTGATGCTGTTGTTTTAACTGCAAATGTTGCAAATAATGCATTACAGTTAACTTCAAATACAAATCCAGTTGGTGTTGATATACCTAAGCTTCTTACTTTCAAAGTAAGTGCAGCTACCCAAGCAGAATTAAGTGGAAAAACTGTTAAATTTGCAACTACAAATGGCACAGTTACTCCTCAAGTTGCCATTACTAATATTAGACAAGAAAATGGTATGTGGGTCGGTGATGCTACTACTACTTTCTCAGGTGCTGTAGCCTCAATAGCTACGATATCAGCGACATTTGGTACAAATGTTATTTATGTTGCTCAAAGAGTAAGTCCTGGCTTACCTGCTATGATTTCGATACAGTCTGAGTCTAGTGTTTTAGCTCCAGGGGCTAATACTAAGGTTATTGCTTTAGTTAAAGACAAAAATGGTTCTCCAATTCCTGATACAGAAGTATCTTTTAATATTATAAAAGATACTTCTTCAACGGGACAGATTTCTCAACCAACAGCTATTACTGATAGTGCTGGTCGTGCAACAGTGATTTATACTGCTGGTGCTGCTCAGACATTAGGTGGTGGTGTAGAGATTAATGCTTCAGCTGGTGATGCAAAAGTACAAGAACCAGTATATTCACCAACTTTGAAATTAACCGTTGCAACTCAATCTGCCTATATCACAATTTCACAAAACCATTTAGTTGCTACAGATCCAGATAATAATACATACTATAATAAAGATTTCTCTGCATCTGTTGTAGATACAGCAGGGAATCCAATTCCAAACCAAAAAATTAGTATTTCATTAGAACTTGTAAGTTTTATGAAAGGGAAATTTAATTGGGTACGCGATTATACCTACGCACAAACAAGTGATGGTATGTGGTCATGGTTAGGTATTTGGCGTTGGTCTCGTGATTATACTATTTATGAGAATAACCTTCCAAAACGAATTACCACTTTTGTTGAGTGCCCATCTAATGAGTATGCAAGTAACCTTGCTATTCTAAGTGTGAATAATGCGCCACTTGGAACTAAAGCAACCTTTATTACTGATTCACAAGGTAAGTTTGATTTTAAAGTACGTTATGGTAAGAATTATTCAAATTGGCTACGTGTTAATTTAAATGCATCTACTACGGTATCAACCAAAGATAATACGATGGCTTTATCCTTTGTACCTCCTGTTGCAGCGGCTGATGTAGATGATACAGATGGCAAATGGAGACCAGATCAAACTAGTCCATTCGGTACAGATATTAGTACTTGTAGTAATTACAAATAATTTAGAAATTTTTTATTTAAATAAAATGCTCAATCAACTTGATTGAGCATTTTATTTTGAAGGATTGATTTACAGCAGTTTATAGGAAAGTATTTTTAATCTCATAAAGAAATATCAAATGATATAAGCTTTAAATCTATTGTTAATTATATTGGCTGAAATTAACTCTTTTGTCTAAAATCGAAAAATCAAATAGACCCATAATATGAATAAGGGCCTATTTTTTGCTAATTTCTTAATTCAGTATTATGTAAATTATCTTAGATATCTCTAAATATTTAGTCATCCAACAAATCCATCTGCTTCGCTAATTGGTATAGGTTATTAGAGCGATTACCTGTACGACAAAACATTAAAATAGGTTTTGGTAATTCGTTATAGTGATTAGCAAATGTGCGAACATCTAACTCTGTGATCTGACCTGCAACCACTGGTTGGTAAACATAATCTAGGCCAGCATTACGAGCTGATTCTTCAATCTGTGCGCTTGTAGGTTGTTCAGAACCACCTTCCATGTCTGGACGATTATTAATAATAGATTTGAAGCCTTTTTCGACAACTTGATCTACATGCTCAGGGCCGATTTGACCTGCAAAACCAACATTTTCTGACATCTTGTCACTCCAAAAATAAACAAAACATTTTATGCTCTATCATAGCATTAAGCTTGATCTTGAGTTTAAATGTCTGTAGCAAATAAATGATGATAAGTAATAAGATAAAGCATTGGAGCGCGCATGCACACCTATACAGTTGAGCCGTTGTATGTTCCTAGTGGCGAAGAAACCATAGCAGCAGATTTCTACCTACCAAAGACCAATATTAAACCTGCTGTAATTCTTATGGCACATGGATTTGCTGGATTACGCCAATTTAAATTAGTTCAGTATGCACAACGTTTCGCTAAAGCTGGCTATGCTGTCATTTTATTTGATTATCGCTATTGGGGGGGCAGCACAGGAAAACCGCGTGAATTGGTTTCACTCGGTGCTCAACTAGACGATTGGAAAACCATTGTTCAATATGCTTCGAATTGTAAATTAATCGATAGTCGACGTATTATTTTATGGGGAACCTCACTAAGCGGCGGATATGCGCTTAGTTTAGCCACTGACCTTAAAAATATTCAGGCCGTCATGGTACAAGTGCCTTATGTTGATGGTGTGGAAACAGCAAAATTATACCCATTGCAACGTTATCCAGAGGCTTTAAAGCGTTCTAGCCAAGATTACATGGGGTCTAAGATGGGCTTAGTACCTAAAACTTTGCCAGTTGTAGGTCAGCATAAACTATGCTTTTTACCGACCTCTGATAGTTATTATGGTTATCATTCGATTGTAAATCCTGACTATTATTGGAGTGGTGAAGTTCCTGCACGTGTATTTTTTAATTTAATGCGCTATCGTCCGATTCAATTTGTACGCAAAATTAATATCCCTGTTTTGTTTATTGCTGCGAAACATGATTCTTTGATTCCAATTGAATCTAGTCGTGAAGCTGCTACAAATATTGCACCATTTGTAAGCTATCATGAGTGGGAAATGAAACATTTCGATATTTATCACGGTTCTTGGTTTGAAAAAGCAGTCACAACCCAATTAGAATTTTTACATCAACATATCGGAGTGATGTAAATGATCATTGTCTGTGCATCCTGTGGTGCAAAAAATCGTGTACCTGAAGAAAAATTAGCAGTTCATCCAAACTGTGGGCAATGCCATCAACCATTATTAACGTTAGCGCCAATTGAATTAAATGAGCAAAATTTTAGCCATTTCATTAGTCATTCAGATTTACCTGTACTCATCGATCTTTGGGCAGAATGGTGTAATCCTTGTAAAATGATGGCACCTCATTTTGCTGAGGTTGCCAAACATAATCCTCACGTCGTGTTTGCTAAAATTGATACTGAAGCAAACCCACGTTTAAGTGCTGCATTTAATGTCCGCAGTATTCCGACTTTGGTCTTAATGAATAAGACGACTGAATTGGCCAGAATAAGTGGTGCATTACGTACACCAGAGCTACAGCAATGGTTAAATCAGCAATTACAGCAACATCAAGGACATTAACATGACTGAACGTTCAAATCATCCAGAAGGGGTTTTATCCTTACAGAATATTGCTATGCCAGCAGATACAAACTGGAGTGGTGATGTATTTGGAGGATGGATTGTTTCACAGATGGATCTCGCAGGAGCGATTCATGTTGAGCGTTTGAGCAAGGGACGATGTGCAACAATTGCAATTAATGAAATGACCTTCCTTGTGCCTGTTAAGGTTGGAAATGTGATTAGTTGCTATACTAAAATTTTGAAAGTCGGAAATACTTCCGTACAGGTGCAAATCGAGGTATGGAATAGTCACGACAATTCGCGTGATCCGATTCGAGTTACTCAAGGTGTTTTTACATTTGTTGCTGTTGACGTGAATGGTAATAAGCGACAAATCTCAGAACAAATTAAGCAAGATTTTTTAGCAAGCTGATAAAACAATAAAGCCCAAATTTAATTGGGCTTTATTTTAAATCTAAGGCTATTTTTTACGTTTTGGTAGCCAAGCCCAAAGCATCTGACATTGAATTGGTTCGTTACCAGAATCGTCGATGACGATCACAGGAATTAATAACTCGCCTTTATCATTATCCGCAATAAACTTTTGTTGCTCTGCTGATAATGTTGCAGTTGCTGTTAAACCGCCTTGAGCAACTTTTAAATAGTCAACATGCAATGATTTAATTAACAAGATACGATCATCTGGGATATGTAAGCCCGTTAAAAAGCCCGTTGCAGTTTCTGCTAATAACGCCATTGCTGCTGCGTGAACCCCTTTAATATGATTTTGCATATTACGTTGGTTTTCAATGCGCACAGTGACATGGTCTTTATCAACTTCTAAATAACGAATATTTGCTGTTCCAACCATAGGAACAACACGACCAAAAGCTTTACTCCATAGCGTACTACGGATACTTTTTGGAAATTTAGAAGTGGTTTTAACCAGCGTATAAAGACGGTTATCTTTTGCCATAATGAACCTAATGCTTAGTCTTTGAAATTATTAAATTGAAGTGGTAGACCAAATTGTTGTTCACGTAAAAAGTTCATGACCTGTTGCAATGTATCGCGCTTTTTATCTGTGACACGGATTTTGTCTCCTTGGATAGAAGATTGCGCTTTGATACCACTTTCTTTAATGGCTTTATTAATTTTTTTTGCGGTATCTGAGTCAAGTCCATCTTTCAGCTTGATCACTTGGACTACATTTTTACCAGAAGCAGTGGCTTTTTGTGGATCTAAAGCTTGTACATCAATCTTACGTTTATAGAAGTGATTTTCAAGCATGGTATAGACTTGTTCACATTGGAAGTCACTTTCAGTTGAGATTTTGATTTCTTTATTTTTTTCATTTAACTCAATTGAAACGTCTTGTCCGCGGAAGTCAAAACGTGTTGCAATCTCTTTTTCTGTATTTTGTACAGCATGATTGACTTCAAATAACTCTAATTCAGAAACAATATCAAAAGAAGGCATGGTTAGACCTTTACAAAGGGAAAGAATATTTGAGATGCTAAGGGTGTTTTCTTCATTTGCCAAGTGTTGTTTACATCAAAGGAGTGCACAATGATCCGTAAACAAGAAATTACAACATTTGAGTTCCCAGAAGGCGCAGTCATTTGGGATGTCCGAGATGCCAAAGCTTATGCAGAGGCACACGTCAAAGGGGCGTTGAATCGTCCAATTGCTGAAATTAATGCGGATAGTTTGACTCAGGTTGCAGCGGATCAGCCGATTTATATTTTATGTGGAGGTGGTAGTAAAGCACCACGCGCAGCAGAGCTTTTAGAAGGTTTTGATGATTCTCGTGAATATGTTGTATTGATGGGCGGTACACGTGCAGCACGTGATGCTGGCTTAGCTTTAGAACAAGGCGCATAGATCAGTTAAATTTGCCAAAATACTTAGGTATTTTGGCAAATTTAAAGAATGAACAACTAAAATAATAATTTACCCAGAATAATAAGGTTTTTTAGCTTTTAATTTCTTTTGAAATCTTTGAGGATTTAATCTATCCAATAAACTTTGAGGAACTGGGCAAAGTTCACCTAAAATTAATGCTGCTAAGATTTCACTACATAATGGCGCAAATAAGAAACCTTTCGATCCTAAACCAGCAAAAGTATAGATTTGATCAAGATTTTGTATTTTTCCAACTAAGGGGAAATAATCTAAACTTTGTGCGCGAACGGATGCTCTTCCTTGCCAAGTCTCCAGCTTTGGAAGTTGTTCTGCATATTGAGGGAAGACACTGTGGATAAGTTCGTAGTTATGCACATGATCTTCAGTTAGCACTTCTGCATCATCCCGATTGGGATAAAAAGATGCACCCAGAATTAACTGTGAAGCATCCAGTTGCATGCAATAGCCACCATAACTATAAGCTTGATCCAGTGCTAAAGGCCGCTGGCTATTCTCAACCCAGCTGACTTGTCCTCGAATTGGCTTTAAGACAGGATAGTTTTCGATGAGTTCAGCACTTTGTTTAGCACAACAGACAATCGCATGATCCGTTATGGCAATTTTTTGTTGGTCTTGCCAGAGTGTAACTTGGCTATCAGTCGACTCTAATCGAGAAATTTTTGCTTTTTCTATGCGAATATTAGCATGTTGTAAAATCTCATCACGTAATTGATGTGGTGAAACTGCGCCAGCTTGATGTAAGGTCAGACTTGGAAGCTCTGTTTCAGAAAGGCATTCAAGTGTTGTATTTGTAGTTAAAACGTTTTCAGGATATTGCTCAACCAGTCCTAGCAGTTCATCTGCATTTTTTAATGCAATTTGCTCTACTTGAATCGGTCTAAATGCCTTAAAACGAGGATAAAAATTCAACGCATGTTGCCAACTCAAGGTCATTAAGTGTTCATGCGCCTGTTCAATTGGGCATAGTTTTGGATTGAGCAATGCCAAGGGATTGCCAGATGCTCCTGAAAGCGGCTCATTTTGCTCGTAGATCGTAACTTGATGTCCTCGTTGAGCAAATGCCCATGCTGAGCTTAAACCTGCGATTCCTGCGCCAATAATCGCAATATGTCGCTGTACAGATGCTGAGCTTGTTATTTCAGATTCATTTTGAATCGTTATGTCTTGCTTCGAATCGGCGGTGTCTTTTTCTTCTTGTGAAGCATTTAGCCAAATAGCTTTGAGCATTTCTCGTTTATGACCAAAACCTCGTGGACGGCTGATTTGGATACCGTGTTGTTTAAGCCCACGTTTTAATATGCCAGCGACACTAAAGGATGCGAAAGTTGTTCCAAAATCAGATAAACGCACCATATGATCTAAGACATTTGCTTGCCACATATCTGGGTTACAAGATGGAGCAAAACCGTCCAAAAACCATGCATTCACTGCTTGGATTTTAGGGATCGTTGGAAAAATATCCTGAGCATCCCCTAGCCATAAATCAATACTAAAACGTTCTTCAGGAAAACTTAAGCGATGACAACCTGCGATTGGCAAGGGATATTGCTGAATCAATTTTTCTGCTAAAGGTTTGAGCTCTGTCCAAACATTGAGTGCGCGGATCAAATCTGCTTTATTTAATGGAAATTTTTCAACGCTGACAACATGTAAATGGCTGTGATTATCTAAGCGAACTTGTTGCCAGAGTTGCCACAGGGTCAAAATATTGAGTCCTGTACCAAAACCAGTTTCACCTACACAGAAATATTGATAATCGTGTAGTTGAGAGAGGCGTTCGGTTAAATCATTGCCATTTAAAAATACATGTCGGGTTTCAAGCAAACCATTGTCTTTAGAAAAGTAGACATCACCGAATTGTTTAGAAATAGGAATTTCGATGCCATCGACTATTTCCCAATCTAATTCAGCAGTTTGTAATTTTGATGAATGAGACATAAATAAAAATTATATTGTTACCACTGGCGACGACGTTTGGTGTAGACATAGCTCGCAATAAAGAAACCTAGAATGACACCAACTGCAATGGTCATAGCACCATACAAGAACATTTGAGCACTGCGCTCACTTTGTAAAACTTGAATCTGAACAGTAAGATTGTCATTTTTGAGTTGTAATTCTTGATTTTGCGAGAGCGCTTCAAGATTGGCATTTTCAAGTTGTTTTAAGCGATTGGCTTGATCTTGAACCAATGCTTTGACTTTTGCTTCTTGTTGCTGTTTAGCCTTTGCAATTTGTTCAGCAGTTAAGGGCTTAGCAGTTGCCGTAGTAACAGGGGTGGAAGCTGTTGTTGAGTTTGGTTTAGCTTGAACAGTTGTTGTCGGTGCAATAGCTGGTGTTGGTTCAACAGCCCAGACTGATGAACTCATTAAGCATAAGGCGAAAAAGCTTTTGGCTGCAAAGTGCATGATTTACCCTTTTGGAAAAGCTTTGTTGAAAGGCTTTACCTCAATATTTGAGTAAATTCCTTCTTTTAAAAAAGGCTCTTCCTGAATCCAGCTATCTAGCGCTTCACGCGTGTCAAATTCAACAATAATCGTACTGCCTAAAAAACCTGCTTGTGGATTATTTGGATCTTTAGGATGAGCGCCAGCAGCAATTAAACGTCCTTCATCATCTAGCTTTTGCAATCGTTCAATATGTTGTGGACGAGTTGCTAAACGTTTTTCTAAGGTACCTTCATGATCAGTGCAGGTTAGGACAAAATAAGGCATGGCAGTCGCTCAATGATTCAAAATTCAGTCGGTGGTTTTAAAATGCTTTCTTAAGAAAAATAGTATAGCAGCAAGGTAACTGATAGAAACGATAATATCGCCGAAAGCCGTGAATTCGCCCCAATATTTGCCTTGCATATAGACGAATCCAAAGAAAAAATGTAAAGCGGCAAGCAAAAAGAATTGTCCACACCACGCTAAGTTCAATCTCATCCAGCCTTGATGACTTAACTCGAGTAATGAACCAAGAAGCTTTTTAATAATCGGGGTACGTTCTTTATTGAATAATGGGGTAACTAAAAAACCTATTCCAATACCGATATTGATGATGATTGCTTTCATTTTAATGTAGGTCACATCACTGAATACGAGTGTGATTCCACCAAAAATCACCGACATGACAACAATAAACCATTGCATTTTTTCCAGTTTAAATTTCTGGAAAAAGAACAAACAACCGTAAACAACAAGCGTTGAAATTAAAAGTGCACAGGTTGCCACAAGAATATGATTTTGATCGGTATTTCCTGCGCTACCAACCAACTGTAATAAAGGGTGATGACTATCTTTGGGATCAGTGGTTTTATAAAAATAAAAGAAGATAATAATCGGCAGATAGTCGAGCAACGCTTTCATGTTACAGTACGATGATGAAATAGGTCAGATAGCATAATACAAACCATGTTCGGTGTCGATTTACATACACATACCCACATTTCAGATGGTACGTACTCTCCAGAACAACTGGTAGAGGCGGCTGTTGATTTAAAAATAAAGATGCTTGCCGTGACAGATCATGACACGATGGATGCTTTAAGTCGTGCCAAGAAACATGCTCAAGAATATGATATTAAAATCATTTCTGGTGTGGAGATATCAAGCCAATGGTCAAGACCAAATATTAAAAAGAGTTATGGTGTTCATATTGTTGCTTTGAATATGCAAGATGAGACGCCTATAAAAGCAATGCTTGAAAATCAGAAAAAAGTCCGTGCTGAACGTGCGAAAGTGATTTGTAGCTTATTAGAGAAATGTATTGATTTTGATATTTACCCAGATGTGATTGCCAAAGTTGATGGACATCCAGACCGAGTGACCCGTACCCATATTGCCAAAACATTGGTAGAGAAAAATATTGTCAGTCGCCCACAACAAGCATTTGACCTTTTTCTTAAAGAAGGAAAAAAGGCATTTGTGAAATTTGAAGGTTTAGGGCTTAAAGAAACGATTGACGTGATCCATGCCAGCCAAGGCTTCGCAGTTTTAGCGCATCCAACCCGTTATGATCTGTCTGCAACCAACATCCGTTATTTGATTGAGTTATTTGCTGAATCGGGTGGCGATGCGGTTGAACTCCCTCCGCCTGTAGAGCCTCTATCAACACGTCAAATGGTCGATCGAATGATTGAGCAATTTGATTTAGCTGTTTCGATCGGCAGTGATTTTCATGGCGACAATATGCCGTGGGTTAAACTGGGGAATACACCTAGAGTGAAGGAAGAGCAGATAGGTATTTGGGAAAGTTTTAGATAAATCTGCACATGAAAAAAATAGAATTATATTTAATCATCATCTTTTTGATCACTATTTTATGGGGCATACAATGGATGTTTCACGGTTTTGCAATCTAATGATTTCTTTAATCTAAAAATCAATCTTTGCCGCTGTCAGTATTTGATAAATCATCAAATACTGTGTTTGATTACAACTGAACGAAACGTCATCGGTTTATCTAAATTTATAATTTACAATAAATTATGATCATGTGCTTGAATCGGTGGAGGGGTTGGGCGACCTAATGTTCCCAGTAATTCAATTTCAATTGAACGTACCATCGCATCTAAAGGCAAGTCATTGCTTTGTGTTCCAAATGGCTCTTCAATTTCTGTACTTAAAGCATCTAACCCCAAAAATGTATAAGCCAAAATTCCGACTAAAAGTGGGGTCACTAGACCTAATAAAGATCCCAAACTAAACGGCAGCATAAAGCAGAAAAAATATACAGTACGATTCAGTAAAACAGAGTAGGCAAATGGAATCGGGGTATTCGCAATACGATCACAACCCGTTTGCATTTCACTTAAAGCCGCGACATGGCGGTTCATTTGAGTATAAATAATATCTGATATTTCACCTTCTTTCATGGCTTGTAATAGTTCCCATTGAATCAGGCTAAGTGTGTATTGTGGTGCATTATGTTGTTGATAGAGTTGAGTTAGTGCTTGCTGGCTTAGACCACTGGTTTCTGTAAGTTCAGTGGGATTTGCTGTTTGGTGACGTAAGCGGTCGCGTAATACATTCGCAAATACAATTACATTTTGAATAATACGTTCGCGGCGAGCCTGAGTTAATACACGACAGTCACGATCAAAGTGGCGAGAAGTTGCAATTAAAACACCCCAAAGCTTACGTGCTTCCCACCAGCGATCATAACAAGCTGTATTCTTAAAACCCAAAAAAATCGAAAGGACAACCCCAATCAGTGTAAAACCTACCAAAGGAATTTCTGGAAATCGATACAGATCTACATACTCAACACCACCAATAATGGCAGAGATAAGCATGACAAATCCTAGCGAGGGTAAAATTTTAGGCAAAATCGTCCCGCGCCATGAGAATAAAACTTTAAAAATACTCGGTTGATCACGGACAATCATGTTATTTGAATCATTAATTTTATGTGTTGATGTTCGGGTTAGATTTGGGCTTTGTCAAGATGAGATTACTTGATTTTAGTGGGGTTGAGGAGTTGTTGTTCAGAAAATGAAAAATGATCTTCTGCTGAAATAATAAAATGATCAATCAGATTAATTTCCAATAGTTTACAGGCTTGTTTGAGTTGCTGAGTCAGATAAATATCTTCTGGTGAAGGTTGAGCAATACCATAAGGATGATTATGTGCAACCACGATTTGGCAAGCCTGTTGTTGTAAGGCATAACGTAAGGTTTGATTCAGCGAAACGCTACATGAATGATGTGAACCATAGAATAGTTTTTTGAAATGGAGCTTTCTGAGTTCAGCATCTAAACAAAGTACAGCAAAAACTTCCTGCTTTTCACCTTGCAGTTCGTAGCGCAAATAATCCAATACCAGTGTTGATGTATCTAGACATAAACGTTGTTGATGAAAATAGTTGTGTAGATAACGCCGTCCAAGTTCTTTAACTGCCATGAGTTGGGCATATTTGGTAGAAGCAATTCCATTAAATTGGGATAAGTCTTCAAGTGATGCATCAAAAATCGGATTCAAGCCACCAAAATGTTGAATCAGAATTCGAGAAAGTTCCACCGCCGAATGTTGTTTTGAGCCTGAGCGTAGAAAAATAGCCAATAGTTCTGCATCAGATAGGCTTTGTGCACCTTGTAGTAATAAGCGTTCACGTGGGCGTTCTTGTTCAGGCCATGCTTTGATAGATTGTCTTATTGATTGATTCATTTTTATTCACACAATTTTTTTATGATGATGATTTTTCCAAGTACATCACTTGGGTATGACCGTATTTAATGCTATTGTGAGCGCCACTGCAACAGTAAGGTATCCTGTTTGTGAGCTTTGATCTCAGTGTTATTCCACATAAAAACATTATATTAGCGGTTACTGGCGGCATTGCTGCCTATAAAAGTGCGATTTTAGTCCGCCGTTTAAAAGATTTTGGTTTCGATGTTCGTGTCGTAATGACACAAGGCGCACAAGCATTTATTACACCGCTCACTTTTCAAGCACTTTCAGGAAACCCTGTACATACCGAATTGCTTAATCCTGAAGCAGAAGCAGGCATGGGACATATCGAATTGGCACGTTGGGCTGATCTGATTCTGGTTGCACCTGCAAGTTGTGACAGCATTGCAAAATTTGCCAATGGTTTGGCAGATGATTTACTGAGCACCCTATATTTAGCAACCAAAGCACCTGTTTGGGTTGCACCTGCTATGAACCAGCAAATGTGGGCAGCAAAAGCAACGCAACGCAATCTACAAACTTTGGTTGAAGATGGTGTGCATGTCATTATGCCTGATGCTGGTGAACAAGCTTGTGGAGATGTTGGTCTAGGTCGCATGCCTGAACCTGAGGATTTAGCTAAACAAGTTGCAGCTTATTTTCATAAAGCACAACGTGCAATTGCTGAGAAATTTGGTTTACTCGCTGGCAAGCGTGTCACGATTACAGCTGGACCAACGCGCGAAGCAATTGATCCTGTCCGTTATATTTCTAATCACAGTACAGGAAAAATGGGTTTTTCTTTGGCAGCAGCATGTTATGCGGCTGGTGCAAAAGTCACTTTAGTTGCAGGTCCAGTGAGTTTAGATACACCAAATGGTGTACAACGGATTAATGTAAGTTCAGCTATGCAAATGCTTGAGGTCAGTATGAATCAGCTTAAAGAAGGTTGTGATATTTTTATTGCAACTGCGGCGGTTGCTGATTATCGCGTGGCTCAAGTTGCAGAACATAAAATTAAAAAAGCAGGTGATGAACTTGCAGTCGCTTTGGTGAAGAACCCAGATATCGTGGCGACGATTGCAAAGCAACAACAACGTCCATTTATGGTTGGGTTTGCAGCTGAAACCCAAAATGTTGAGCAATATGCAGCAGGAAAATTGGTTGCTAAAAAACTCGATATGATTGCGTGTAATGATGTGTCTCGACCTGATATTGGTTTCGCTTCTGATGAAAATGCAATGACAGTATTTTTTGCTCAGTCATACCATATGGAAAAGCGTGAGTTAGAGAAAGCGTCAAAGCAAGAGATTTCGCAACAGTTGGTAGAGGCAATACATGATGCTTTACTACAGAAGTCGTAAATAAAACAGTTTTACTTTTATTAAAATGCAACGAAATCGTTGCATTTTTTATGTATGCTAAAACAGCGCCGCAATATATGCGGCCAAATCAGAGTTCAATAAGTTTTGCTTCTGATCAGCCATCTACAGCCACAGTTTTCGATAGGATATCTTGATGATTAAAAAAACTTTAGCCACCGTGATTATGTTTTCTTCTCTTGCCCTTAGCAGCACCGTTATGGCTGCGGGTTTACATGATGATATGGAAGCTTTAGGTAAAAACTATAAAGCGTTTAACCAAGCTAAAAATCCACAAGCAGCGACAACTGCTTTAAATAATATGCGTAATGCAGCAACGCATTCAAAACAATATAAATTAGCGGTAAATACAACGGACAAAGTACCGACCTCAACAACTTTATTTGATCAAATTATTGTTGAGATTGATAAGGCTAAAGTACTTGTTCAAGCAGGTAAATTAGATGAAGCAAAAAAACAGGGCAAAAAAATTGCCGAGTTACGTGATCAGGGACATAAATACTATACACATTAATCTCATCGAGATGATTGGTGAGTCATCCCTTGTAATCAGCTAAAGTATTTTATGTTCTATCTTTTAAAAGCTGTGCTTGAATGAGCACAGTTTTTTATTTGTACAGAGAGAAGGATAAACAAAAACTTAAACTTAGCATGATTCAGATTTTCACTGCATTTTAAAATTGATACAGTGAAAATGTGAATGATGAGAGGTGGTCTATGTCCTCACAACAACATTATCAAAAAGTTGCTCAAGCAATTGCTTATATTCAACAAAATTTTCAGCAGCAGCCACAACTTGATGAGGTGGCAGCTCATATTCATTTGAGCTCAGCACATTTTCAGCGTCTATTTACGGAATGGGTAGGGACGAGCCCTAAGAAGTTTTTACAATATACCAGTATTGAATATGCAAAACAGATTCTGAAGCAGCAACAGGGCAGTATCTTTGATGCGACTTTTGCCACAGGTTTATCGAGTACCAGTCGATTACATGATCTTTTCCTTCAGATTGAAGGAATGACGCCTGCTGAATATAAAAATGGTGGTGAAGCTTTAACAATTTCTTATCAATTTGCAGACACATTATTCGGTGAGGTTTTAGTTGCTTCAACATCCAAGGGGATTTGTGCTTTAACATTTGTAAAAAAACCAACAGAAGCTTTACAGCATTTAAAAGAACAATTTCCTAAAGCAATGTTTATTGCTCAATCAGATTCACTTCAACAAAGTGCTCTAGCCCTATTTCAGACAGATCACAATCAATTGGCCAAGATTAAATTACATTTAAAAGGGACTGCGTTTCAGTTGAAGGTTTGGCAATCTTTACTCAAAATTCCAATGGGTCAACTCACGACTTATGGAGAGCTTGCAAAATCGATTGATCATCCTAAAGCCGCACGTGCGGTGGGTACTGCAATTGGTAGTAATCCGATTGCTTTTCTGATTCCATGCCATCGTGTGATTCAATCGACAGGTGCATTCGGCGGATATGAATGGGGGCAAGTGAGAAAAACGGCAATAATTGCTTGGGAGGGTATTCATAGTCATGCAACTATTTGATATTGAAGCTGACTCAGAATATAACTGGCTGCCTTATGATGGTACGGTACAGTACTACGGTAAAGTCGTTCCCCATTTGTCTGCCGATGATTATCTTGATAAATTGCTGCAAAACATTGCATGGGAAAATGATCAAGCAATCATTTTTGGGCGAAAAATCATTACCAAAAGAAAAGTGGCTTGGTATGGTGATCAGGCATTTGAATATACTTATTCAAATATCAATAAATATGCGTTGCCTTGGACAAAAGAATTACTTGAATTAAAGGTACTTGTCGAAAGCTTAACAGGTGAATTATTTAACTCATGCCTACTCAATCTTTATCACACAGGTGAAGAAGGCATGGCTTGGCATAGTGATGATGAAACAGATCTTAAAAGAGATGGTGCAATCGCTTCACTCAGTTTTGGGGCAGAAAGAAAATTTGCATTTAAACATAAACATAGCAAGGAAAAAATCGAGTTGTACTTAGAGCATGGCAGTTTATTGGTGATGAAAGATACAACACAAAGCTACTGGCTACATCGTTTACCACCCACCAAGAAAGTGACCACACCTAGAGTTAGTTTGACTTTCAGAACAATTGTTGATTGATTATTTGACAATAAAAAAGGACTGAAAATCAGTCCTTTTTTAATACTATGATCAGCGTAATTATGCTTGACCTTGTGCATCAGCATCCGCTTGTAAACGTTGCATGTTTGCTTCGAACTCAGCATCAAAGTTAATTGGTGTAAGTAACAATTGTGGGAAGCTACCCTTAGTGACTAAGTCATTTACACACTCACGTAAGAATGGGAATAGAATATTTGGGCAGTATGCACCTAAAATGTAAGGAAGGCGATCTTCTTCTACACCATCAATAAGGAAAATACCTGATTGAGTTACATCAACGATGAACGCAGTTTCATTTTCATTATTTGCTTGAACCACAACTTTTAAAGACACTTCATAGTGTGTTGGATCAATTTTTTCTGCTGTAGAAGATAAATTGATATTGAGTTCTGGCTGCCATTGTTTAGTAAATACTTGCGCACCAGGAACCTCAAAAGAAATGTCTTTTGTATAAATACGTTCTAACGCGAGTTGTGGTTGAACTTGTTCTTCGCTCATGGTTTTTCCTTAAATCTTGGAGTGTGTTGTTAAGCTAATAATTGGTCGAGTTTACCTTCACGCTCTAAGGCATAAAGTTGATCAAAACCACCGATAAATTGATCTTTAATAAAAATTTGAGGCACAGTACGATGATTGGTACGTTGCATTAACTCAATACGAACTTCAGGGGCTTCGTTGGAAAGATTAATTTCTTTATAAGCAACGCCTTTACGCTCAAGTAATTGTTTTGCACGTACACAGTATGGGCAAGACAGCGTTGAATAAATTGTGACGTTTGGAGTTGTCATCTTATTGCTCCTTAAGCTTTGGTTTTACTTTTAACTAAGGGTAAGCCTTGAGCTTTCCAGTTGCTGATACCACCATCTAGACGATAGCTATCTGCATGCGCAACTTTTTGTAATGCTGTACCCGCAACTTGACCTAAGTTACATATAAATACCAATGGACGATCACTTGCTTTTAATTCATCTACATGACTTGTGATTTGGCTATATGGAATGTTACGGCTACCGCTGATGTGACCATCACGGAAATCTTTCGCATCACGTAAGTCGATCAACATGGCATTTTTTGCCTTGACCAAAATACCGAGTGATTGTGGTGAAATTTTACGGCCATTGCGTTGTCCTTCTAAAATAAAGAACAACACAATTAACACGCCGAGCGCACCAAACAAGAAGGGGTGATTCCCCATAAACTCTAACCAGCGTTCCACAAGTCACCTAAAGTTAAAATCAAAATTGACCCTGAGTATAACTTATCTCTATGGTGATCAAAAATGTTAGTTCAAGGGCAAAACTTGAAGAAAACTAACTTTTTTGCTGCGCTTCTTGAATCTCATCAATGAGGCGTAGGTAACTGTCTAAACGACGCGGCAAAATTTCGCCTGCATCAACCGCTTGTTTTAGGGCACAATTTTTCTCATGTGTATGGGTGCAGTTACGGAACTGACACAGCCCTAAATGGGCTTCGATGTCGGGAAAACCTGTACGTACCTTTTCTAAACTGAGATGCCATAGCCCAAATTCGCGAATTCCAGGAGAATCAATTAATGCACCGTTTGTTCCAAATTTAATCAAACGTGTTGAGGTGGTGGTGTGCTGACCAAGTGCTGAATTTTCGGAAATCACATTGGTTTTCTGTGCAGCATCTGGAACGATGGTATTGATGAGCGAACTTTTACCGACACCAGACTGCCCAACGAAAGCCACCGTCTCATTATCCAAACGTGTAGACAACTCAGATAGATCACCACGAGAATGACAAATCAGGGTTTCATAACCCAAAGTTTCATACTCACTGAGCATCGTGAGAATAGGATCATGGTCAGTCAGTAAATCTGATTTGTTGAGTACCAATAACGCAGGAATGTTGGCATCGGCACAGGCCACTAGATAACGGTCAATCAATGTTGGAGCAGGTTCTGGTAACGGCGCAAATACAATCACAATCAGGCTAATATTTGCCGCAACAGGTTTAACTTTATGATAACGATCTGGTCGAGTGAGTAATGATTGTCTTGGATAAATCGCAGTAATAATACCTAAGCCCGTATTCGGATCTGCTTGCCACTTGACTCGATCACCTGTAACCAAGAGTTCTAAATTAGTACGAGTATGACAGCGCCAGATACTGTCTAACTCGATTGGTTTCCAGAATGGTTCTGGTTCACCTTCGGCAATTTGTGGTTTTTCAGGATGTTGTTCTGGAACCGATAAGGCTTGCACTTCGAGTTGACGCCCATAATGCTGAACAACCAACCCATCTAAATCTTGCGATGTATCAATGTCGTCTTGACGGGATTTGTGTTGTTTCTCAATACGACGCTGTTGTTGTTCAGTTAAACGACGCTTACGAATTAAAGCCATTCATGTCCCAAAAAATCCACACTTTGAAGACCGCAAAAATAGCATGAAGCCACTATAGAATTACAGCCAAGATGTAATTAATTTGCTACTATTGATGTTTTTAAGCCCTTTAGAATCGCTATTTATGAGCAGCACCCCAGATACACGATTAATTTGGATTGACCTTGAAATGACAGGTCTTGATACTGATAATGACAAGATTATTGAAATTGCAACAATTATTACAGATGACAACCTTAATATTTTAGCTGAAGGGCCTGTTTTAGCTGTTCATCAATCAGATCTCATTTTGAATGCAATGGATGAGTGGAATACCAAGCAACATGGTCAATCTGGTTTGATCGAACGCGTAAGTCGCAGCAAGTTGAATGCACAAGATGTAGAGCAGCAAACACTTGAGTTCTTAAAGAAATGGGTCAATCCAAAATCTTCACCGATGTGTGGTAATTCGATTTGCCAAGATCGCCGTTTCTTACATCGTTTAATGCCAGAGTTGGAACAATTTTTCCATTATCGTAATTTAGATGTGTCTTCTGTCAAAGAGTTAGCGAAACGCTGGAGACCTGAAATTATGAGTGGTTTAAAGAAAAATGCCTCACATTTGGCGATGGACGATATTCGTGATTCGATTGCTGAATTAAAATATTACCGTGAATACTTTTTTATTATGAATCATTAAAAGTCATTGATTCTCAAAAGTAGTTAGCTGAGATATTGGCTAATAAAATGGTAACCCCAAAATAATGAGCATTAAACTGATTATTTTGGGGTGAATTTTTGATGTATACATTGATTGATAAGTGATTTTAGTTTGAAGCCTAGCAATTATGTGCAGTATTTTCATTTTTATAAATTAAGTAATTATCCAATAAACTAAAAAGTATACAGGCAAAAACAAGACTTATTCCAGCGATGCACGTCATTGTCCAACCACCATGATTCCATGAAAAAATCCCAAGTGCAGAGCCACAAGCACCGCCTGTAAAATACGCCGTCATATATATGGCATTAATTCGAGATTTTGCATCAGGTCTTAAACGGAAAATAATACTTTGATTACTAGTATGGACAAGCGCTAAAGCCAATTGGATAACGGCAAATCCAAGAATGTAGCTGAATAGAAAAGTTTGTGCAAAATAGAAACAAATCCAACTGAGGATGAACAAGCCACAACCGATCCAAGTTAATTGTTTGGTATAACCTTGGTCAGCGTAACGACCTATATATTGAGTTGATAATGCGCCGAAAATACCGACAAGGCTAACCATTCCAATCACAAGGTCAGGAAGATGATGTGCTGCTGTGAGCAATAAAGCAATCGTTGAGTACAAAATACTGACTGCCGCAAATGCAAAAGCACCTGTCAATGCACGTAATAGCAAACGTTTTTCTTGTTTTAATAATTCAGCCATAGAGACAAAAATTTGTCTGTAATCCATTTTGATTCGCATAACATATGGAAGTCGACTTTTGAGTGCATAAGCCAAAATCAACATTAAAATACCACTCACGACATAAATGACTTTCCAATGAAACAAATTTGAAAACAGCCCTGCAAGACTTGTGGAAAGTAAAATACCAACCAATAAACCACTCATGAGAAAGCCAACAACTTCACCTGTTTTTTCTGGTTCAACAGTCATGGTTGCGAGTGGAATTAACACTTGAGCAGCGACAGAAAATAGTCCAACTAGAATTGTACCAATCCAAAGCATTGGTAGATTCACAGAGAAAGCACAAATAAATAGGCCTACCGCACATAATGCCATTAAGAGCGGAATAAATTTGGTCTTATTAACGACATCGCCCATTGGAACAATAAAGAGCAAACCGAGCGCATAAGAAACTTGAGCAAAAGTTACAGTCAGGGCTGCTTGCCCCTCTGTCACTGCAAAAAATTGCTGAATGGAGTGAATTAAGGGTTGGCTATAATAGTTTGCACCTGCGCATAAACCACATGCTGTTGCCATAAACCAGAGTAAGGCTTTATTTTGACTCATATTTTGGGTGTTTGACATAATATTCTCTTCTCTGGATCTTAGGCAGTATACGCAGTCGCTTCGATTTCAATTTGCATTTCTGGTAATGCTAAGCCTGTGACTGGAATAAGTGTACAAACAGGGAATTCATAAGTTTTCCAAAGATCCACTATTGTTTTAATCACCAGCTGATGTTTCTGAGTGTCATGATCAACAATCAGAACACGTAACACGGCAATATCTGAAAGTGTTGCTTGAATTGAGGCTAAAGCCTGTTGAATATTATAAAAGACTTGTTGTACCTGTTGGTCAAAAAAAGGTGAAAGTTCACCATTTTTATTTTCTCCACCTTGCCCCGCGAGATGAATAATTCGCATATTCGGTTTCACAACAGCAATATGACTATATCCATTGCTTCTAGGATGATAGAGCGCTTCAGGATGAATTATTTGAAAGGCTTGAGTATTTATTTTATTCATTACGGTACATCTTTATAAAATATGATATCTGCTACTATCAAAGTTCAAGTTAACTAGAGATCAAGGAAATTTTGAAACAATATTCCTCAGAAACATGGCTTAGCATCGGAAAACTTGCAAAACGTAGCGGCGTAAGTGTTCCAACCATTCGTTTTTATGAAGAAAAAATCTGATTTGGAGTACTAGAACGGAGGGGGATCAGCGTAGGTATCAGCGTGCGATGCTTAGGCGAATTGCAATTATAAAAGCAGCTCAACAGGTTGGGATCAGTTTAAAACAAATAAAACAAACGCTGAGTATCTTACCAAAGCAACAAGTGGCTACGAAAAAGATTGGCAAATTATGTCACAAGAGTGGCAAGGGCAATTGGATCAGCAAATCATGATGTTGTTGCAGTTAGGCCAACAATTGGATCAATGTATCGGTTGTGGTTGTTTGTCTTTGGAGCAATATCTTTTGCGAAATCCTGAAGATTGTCTGGGAGAGGGGGCAATAGGTGCACATTTTCAAGAAATTTTATTTTTAATGAATCAAAAAAATGAGTCAGAATTTTAAAAGATGATTTTATTGCACTAATTTTGTGCATTTTTTGAGGTTTTACTAGACAAAATCATACAAATATCACTTGAAAAAATGCCATTTAAAATTTTTACATTTATTTTTGATAATTATCTTGATTGATCGCTATTCGCATCTTTGAATCATTTTGAATGATTTGCTTAGTCTTTACTAATCGATAATTTTATCTGTAAAAATTTGATCGAAGTCGCTCTAAAAACGCTATAAATGTTCTAAGAAGCCAATCCCACCGATTGATTGCATGATTATGATGCAGATTCGGATGGTTTATAAATCACAATACGTTCAATATCTAAACCAGATAAGTAATTTGTATTGATTATAAGTCATTGATGCAACAAAGCCCTGATTTATTATTTATACCTTACTTTTTTATCTGATGTTGATGACTGAAAAAGATAGTGAGCTGGTGAGTTTGTTTAAATAATCAGATTTACTTATATAGTATATAAAGATAAAGTTTTTTTACTTATAAGTAGGCAAACATGCTGATTATATAAGTTGTAAACATTAATCTGAATCATCAGTTCAAAATATAGGTATTTATTAAATAAATATTGGGTGGAATTTTAAAAAAGTTCCATTAGAATCCAAAATTCAACAAAGAATACTCCTGGGGGAAACATTGCTACTTGCGATGTTTACTTAAGAAAAACTAGCTTGAGGAACGCTCATGCAGATCGGAATCCCAACCGAAACTGTTGCAGGTGAAAGTCGTGTAGCGGCAACACCAGAAACAGTTAAGAAGTTGATTAACGCAGGTCATAGCATTGTCATTCAACGTGGCGCTGGTGTTAAAGCAGCCTATATTGACAGTGCTTATGAACAAGTTGGCGCAACTATTACGGACGATGCTTATACAGGCAGCCAAATTATTTTGAAGGTACGTGCCCCTAAAGGTGACGAAATTCAAAAACTTGCGGCAAATACAACTGTAATAGCTATGTTTGACCCTTACCGCAATCCAGAATTAGACCAGTTTGCTACTCAGCAAGTGTCTGCTTTTGCTTTAGAGTTACTTCCTCGTACGCTTTCACGTGCACAAAACATGGACGTACTTTCTTCTCAAGCAAACTTAGCGGGTTATAAATCTGTATTGTTAGCTGCGGCTGAATATCAACGTATGTTCCCAATGTTAATGACGGCTGCGGGTACAGTAAAACCTGCGCGTGTTGTGATCATGGGTGTTGGTGTTGCTGGTCTTCAAGCGATTGCGACTGCAAAACGTTTAGGTGCGGTTGTAGAAGCAACTGACTTACGTCCAACGGCTAAAGAACAAGTTGAGTCTTTAGGCGGTAAATGGTTAGACGTACCAATGTCAGATGAAGAAAAGCAACGTGCTGCTGAAGCTGCGAAAAGCGGTTATGGCTGGCAGCCGGGTGAGCAATACATCAAAGATCAAGCTGCGATTGTAGATAAAGCTGTATCAAATGCTGACATCGTAATCACGACTGCATTGATTCCGGGTCGTAATGCTCCGCGCCTGATCAAGGCTGAAACTGTTGCCAAGATGAAACCGGGTTCTGTCATTTTAGATATGGCAGTTGAAACGGGTGGTAACGTTGAAGGTTCTAAAGAAGGCGAAACTGTTGTTACTGAAAATGGCGTGAAAATTTTGGGTATCCCAAACATTCCAGGCACAGTTGCAACAGAAGCATCTGCATTGTATGCCCGTAACGTTTTCAACTTCCTTGAAACATTATTCGACAAAGACAAAAACTTTGCGATCAATCAAGAAGATGAAATCCAAAAAGCGTTACTCGTGACTCATGGCGGTCAAGTACTGCTCAAGCGCGGTTAAGGAGAGTTCTCATGGTTGAAACGATTACAATTTTCGTCCTTGCCATCTTCGTAGGTTACTACGTAGTTTGGGGAGTAACACCTGCGTTACATACACCACTTATGGCGGTAACGAACGCATTGTCTTCAATCATTATCGTTGGGGCAATGATCCAAACCGTGGGTATGCCTGTGATTGGTGTTGAAGCAAATGTAGCTTTCCAAAGCGTAAACGTTGTGAGCATCTTGGGTGCAATTGCTGTGTTCTTGGCAAGTATCAACATTTTTGGTGGCTTTGCTGTAACTGCTCGTATGCTTGAAATGTTCAAGCCGAAGCAAAAGAAAAAAGAGGGCTAATAGATGGAATTTATTCGAGACTATGCGGATTGGTTCTACCTGATTGGTGCCGTCCTTTTTATCTTAACTTTGCGTGGTTTGTCAGGTCCTAAAACTGCAATCGCAGGTAACCGTTACGGCATGATCGCTATGGCGATTGCTGTAGTGACAACCTTCTTTGTTGCAGAACATCCAGTTGTTTGGATGATCGTTGGTGCGATGGTACTTGGTGGTGTTGTTGGTATCGCCCGTGCGCGAACTGTTCCGATGACACAAATGCCTGAAACAGTTGCTTTAATGCACTCATTGGTTGGTTTGGCTGCGGTATTAATTGCGATTGCTGCGATTTTACACAACAATCAATTAACAGCATTATTTGCTGAAAATGAAGCTGCTTTAACTGCTGCTGGCGTACAGCATGCTCATATGAGCAAAGTTCATTTATTTGAATTGTTTGTAGGTTGCTTCGTTGGTGCGATTACATTTACAGCATCAGTATTTGCTTACGGTAAATTAGCTGCTAAGAAATGGGCAAAAACGATTTCTGGTGCATGGGTTAAACCTGTTCAAGCGCTTATCTTTGCTGCAATGCTTGCGGCAGGCATTATGTTCTTCTTGACGAATAACATGACTGCTTTCTGGGCGATGACAGCACTTGCACTTGCATTTGGTTGGGTTTGGATTGCGCCAGTTGGTGGCGGTGATATGCCAGTTGTGGTATCGCTTCTTAACTCATTCTCTGGTTGGGCTGCAGCTGGTATTGGTTTCACACTAGAAAACAATATGTTAATCGTTGCTGGTTCACTTGTAGGTTCTTCTGGTGCGATTCTTTCTTACATCATGTGTAAGGCGATGAACCGTTCAATCATCAACGTATTGTTTGGTGGTGCGATGGGTGGTGCAGCAGTTGCTACAGCGGACAAAGGCGAACAAGTTCAACGTAACTATCGTTCTGGTTCAGCAGATGACGCAGGTTTCTTGATGTCAAATGCTGACAGCGTTGTGATTGTACCTGGTTATGGTATGGCGCAAGGTCGTGCACAGAATGCAGTTAAAGAATTATGTGAAATCTTAAAAGAACAAGGCGTAACAGTACGTTTTGCGATTCACCCAGTGGCAGGTCGTATGCCTGGTCACATGAACGTATTACTTGCTGAAGCTGATGTTGCGTATGAAGACATCTTAGAGATGGATGAGATCAACTCAGACTTCCCAGCAACAGATGTAGTACTTGTAATCGGTGCGAACGACGTAGTTAACCCTGCAGCGAAAGATGATCCAAGTTCACCAATCTATGGTATGCCGATTCTTGAAGCTCACAAAGCTCGTACAATCATGGTGATCAAACGTTCTATGGCAACAGGTTATGCTGGCTTAGACAATGACTTGTTCTACAATGAAAAAACAATGATGATCTTCGGTGATGCGAAGAAAGTTGTTGAAGATATGACGAAAGCAATCAATGGTGGTGGTCACTAATCTGACCCTATCAGGATTGAAAAAGCCACCCTTGGGTGGCTTTTTTATTTTCGATTTAATTAAAGATATTTTTCTACAAGATCCATAGATTGAGTATAAAGATCGCGCGCAAGCTGTTGGTTTTTAGCATGCGGTGATTTCCAATCTGGCATATGTGCACTGACATATTCACCATTACGATTTGCCCAATGATCTGCAATAGCCATATCTGTAATTAACTTTGCAGGAACCGAGGTGGGTACTAAACCAATTTTCATGACTTCATATACTGGTTTAGGGAGTTCTCTATAGATATCTGATGCAACACCGCCTGGATGTAAAGCATTATTGGTAATTGTGCTGTTTGCCATTTGTTCAGCCAGTGCATTGCTGAATAAAAGATTCGCTAATTTAGATTGACCATAATAAAACAGCGGATTGTAAAAACCTTCTGCACGGAACTTATTAGGTTTGATTGAACCTGCCCAATGTGCAATCGAAGCAAGATGTACGATTCGGGCTTTAGGTGCTTTGTCTAATACTGGGAGTAGTTTTTGCGTCAAAAGAAAGTGACCGAGATAATTCACCCCAAATTGTTGTTCAAATCCATCAGCAGTGAGTTGCTTGGTTTTGGCAAAAAGGCCAGCATTGTTGATTAAAACATCTAGATTGCCATATTGATTAGCGATTTGATCTGCCGCTTTTCGGGTTTGTTCAAGACTATTTAAATCAAGTGAAACTAAGTCTACTTGTGCTTGATCAAGTTTACGTAATTTTTCTTGTGCAGCTTGTGCTTTTTGAGGATTGCGGCAGGCAAGAATGACATGTTGTCCTTGTTTGACCAATTGTTCCGCTGTAGCAAAGCCAATTCCTGTATTTGCACCTGTAATCAAGACCTTCATGTGTTACTCCTGTGATACTTTTTATTAACCGAGTTCTAAGGTGGTGTTATAGTGCGTTAAAATTGACAATTTGTCATGTCAATTTTTTAAAATTACCAATAGCTCATCTTTGTACTTTGAGTAAAAAAACTTTAATCATCAATAAGAATGTTAAATCGCTTTTTTATGATAGATAAATATAAACCAATAAATTTTTTGAATAAATGAAGTTTGTTTTGGCATTCTATTTGCATTTAATTTCTTGTTCTTTTTAGGGGAATTATATGAAAAATGTCGTATTGATTTTGCCATTTCTGTTGTTTCTCTCTTCCGCTACTTTTGCCGAAACTGCACCTAATATTCAAGAAATTCGCCTTTCCTTGGATAGCGTGTGGGTGGTTGTTGGTGGAATTTTAGTTTTCTTTATGCAAGCAGGATTTGCTTTGATTGAAAGTGGATCTGTTCGTAGCAAGAATACGGTTAATGTTCTTATGAAAAATTATATGGACACCTGTATAGGTGGCATCATTTTTTGGCTATTTGGTTTTGGGTTGATGTTCGGTTTAAATCAAACAGGCTGGATAGGATGGGGATATTTTATGCCGAGTCAATTAGATGACTGGCATTGGAATTTATTATTTTTCCAAATGATGTTTGCAGCAACAGCAACCACGATTGCAAGTGGTGCGATGGCAGAGCGTATCCATTTTGTTGCCTATGTGATGAGTGCCATCTTTGTCAGTGGTGTGATTTATCCGATATTTGGAAGTTGGGCTTGGGGAGGGTTGTTTGGTGGAGATGGTTGGTTAAAAGCTCTGGGTTTCATTGATTTTGCAGGTTCAACAGTCGTGCATTCAATTGGTGGTTGGGTGGCACTGGCAGGCATTATCGTGTTAGGACCACGTTTAGGTCGATTTGGTCGCAAAGGGCAAAGCCATTTTTTAGCAGGGCATAACTTACCTCTCGTTGCATTAGGAGGCTTTATTTTGTGGTTTGCTTGGTTTGGTTTTAATGCCGCTTCAACCGTTGCAGCTAGTGTTAGTATTGGGCGTATTGCATTGAATACACATCTTGCTGCGTGTGCGGCAGCTTCAACTTATATGATTTTTGCACTGCTTCAATCAAAAGCAGTCTTGATGCGTCATACGATTAATGCTTCATTAGCGGGCCTAGTCGCAATTACGGCAGGATGTGCCACAATGTCATCGCCGTTTGCCATTATCACAGGGGCAATCGCTGGATTTTTAATTACCTTTGTTCCACAATTTATAGAAAAGATGCAATTAGATGATGTCGTGGATGCAGTGACTGTTCATGGTGTTTGTGGTGCATGGGGGACATTAGCCGCAGGTATTTTCTTTGAAAAAGCACTATTTAATTTAGATATTATTCTTGTTCAAGCCTTAGGTGTGGGGGCTGCATTGATTTGGGGATTTGGTGCATCTTTTATTATGTTTAAATTACTCGATAAGCTCTTGGGTGGTTTGCGAGTTTCACAACAACATGAACAACGTGGTTTGGACTACACTGAACATGCGGAGTTATCTTATCCTGAGTTTCAAAGAGATGTGACTTTTGAGACTGAAAACATCACTCATCGGCATTAAGGGGTGATTGCTATGGTGGAACTGACAATTGAACAAAAGAAGCAGGCAGTCACAAAAGGATTATCCCAATTTTTGCCAGATACCGTGTTGCAACGTGTTTTACACTATTGGGAAAGTGAATATGGTCATCAGCCTTCTTTTGTATTAAACCGTTTTTTAAGTGAAATTTGTACAACACATGAGTTGCAGTTGGTCCGCAAAGACATGTTGCGTCAGGTCTTGCATGAAATATCGATTGTTGAAAAGCAGCAACATCTTGAGGTTAAAGACGATCTAGATGTGGTGATTGCGGAAGAAGAGCAGCCTGTAGATTTATTTCAAGCTTTTTATGATTTTATTATCACAATTTTAAAGTCAGTTCATCGGAATGATTATTTAGAGTTCGTAGATGAATTGGGGGTGAAAATGAAAAAGCATCGCTTATTGGCTGCTTATCGATTTATTGATGGTTCAGAAAAAAATTGTCTTAATCAAATACCTCAAACACTCTATGCTGAACTGATTACAATTTTTTATGCCATTTATTGTGATTTTTATGGACCAAATAAAGCTGATCAGCTCTATGCGCAGATTAAGAATACAGTGAAGCAACAATATCCTGAAATTGATTTAAAACAGTTACTATGAATATAAAAAAAGCGACCAATTTGGGTCGCTTTTTTGAGCATTACGCTACTGATTCTGGTACACGCCACAAACTTTCTAAGTCATAGAACTTACGGGCGGTAGGTAGCATAACGTGTACAACAACGAACCCTAGATCAATTAGGATCCATTCAGCGTCTCGTTCACCCTCAACACCAATTGGGCGAAAACCTGCTTTACGTGCTTCATCAGCAACATTGTCAGCAAGTGCTTTGACGTGACGAGTAGATGTTCCGCTTGCAATTACAATCGCATCGGCAATATTGCTAATAGAACTTACATCAAGTTCTAGAATATCTTTGGCTTTTACATCAGTAAGGGCTTCATGTACAACTTTTAAACAAGCATGTACATCTTTGTTTGCTGTTTTGATTTTTAGGTCGTGAGAATTAGAAGCGCTGGGCGATGGTTCTAAATTCATAGAGGGTATATTTTCCTGACAATTGCTCATCGTCAAATATACCGTTTTTCTCTATAAAATTCAAATTTCAGCAGTAACAGTTTATGTATTCACGTCATTGGAAAAGTACTTTTCTTTCCATGCAAAAGATTGATCTGATTGAGTTTTTGGTCGGTATTCTGCACCAATATAACCTTGATAGTCACTTTGACGTAACCAGTCAAAAATTTGCTTATAGGGAATATTTCCTGTGTCAGGTTCATGTCGATTTGGATAATCGGCAAATTGGATATGTCCAATTTGATGTAAATTTTCCTGTAATCCAGCCAAAATCTCTTCACCCATCATTGCCATATGGTAACAATCGTACTGCATTTTTAAAGCAGGATGGTTGACGACTTCCAGCATTTCTTGGGCTTGAGCGATATTCTGAACTAGAAAACGTGGCATATCTGTGCCATTAATCATTTCAAAAATGGGTTCAATACCTTGTTCAGTGAGCATGTGGCAAGCAAGTTTCAAATTGCTTGCTAAGGTATTTAAACAGGGTAAGAGGTCAGCATCTTGAGGCTGTTTACCCGCTAAAATATTGACTCGAGGAACATTCAGAGCCTTTGCATAACGAATTGCAAGCATAAGGGCATGATGGAATTCAATTTCTTTTCCAGGAATACCTGCTAGACCATTACCGCCCTGCATTAAATCGCCAGCAGGCACATTAATGAGGCAAAGAGAAAGATCGTATTGTTCAAGCTGAGTTTGAATGTCAAAAATTTCTAATTCATATGGGAACTGAATTTCGATATGTTGGAAGCCATGTGCATGAGCTAAAGCAAAACGCTCAATCAAAGGGACTTCCGTAAAAATCATCGACAAATTGACTGCAAGATGGCTCATATTCAATCTCCTTCAATCAATTATTATTGCTCTATATATTGAATAATAGTCGCTAAATCATTATCAGCAAAGCCGTTTTCTTGGTGGGCTTGTAACTGTAGTAGAGCTTTTTGTGCAACAGGTATATTTAGGTTAAAGCTATGTGCAAGTTTTAATGCATTGTTAAGGTCTTTGGATAAGGTCTGCACTTTCCATTGCACAGGCTCGAAAGTATGTGTTGCCATACGAGGAGCTAAAATTTGAAATGGTTTAGAATCTGCAAAACCGCCCGCGAGAGCAGGGGCAAGTAAGCTGGTATCTACGCCTGCTTGGCTCGCTAATGCAACAGCTTCTGCGATCAACGTGCTATTTGCAGCAACTATTAATTGATTACAAATTTTGGTGGCTTGTCCAGTCCCTGTTTCACCCATACGGGTGACACGTTGTGATAAGACTGTATAAATAGGCTCGAGTGCTTGGATGGTGTGTTCATCGCCACCAGCAAAAATGACCAATGTACCTTGTTCTGCCCCGATAGTCCCACCTGAAACAGGCGAGTCAATCCAAGTCACTTGTTGCTGTTGGGCAGATTGTGCCAATTGTTGTGTCGCGGTTACCGACAAGCTAGAAAAATCAACAATCACTTGCTCTGCTTTCAAATAGGGTCGGATTTGATCGAAAACGCTTTGAACAGCTTGATCATCCGCTAAACATATTAAAATAACAGGATATTCCGCAATCTTGTTTAATTCTAACTGAGTTGCACCTTGTTGAATAAGTGCTTCACATGCATGTTGGCTTCGATTCCATACCGCTACAGTATAACCAGCTTGAAGAAGTCGAGAGGCCATACGTGTACCCATTAAACCCATACCTAAGAACGCGATAGGTGTTTGTTGATTCGCATGCATGTGAATTTATCCTCGTGCTTATTTATATTGGCGCGGCAAGAATTGAATTTCTGGATTCTTATCTTTTTTACGTGCAAGGCTACTGTTTTTACCTAAAAGTAATTTAAGCTGCCACAGTTTTTCTAAACGTAAAGCCTTTTCAGGTTGATGTTCCATTGCATCCAATACTCGTTTTGCTGCCATAATTGCATCTGGCGAGCGCTGTAAGATTTCTTGAGCGATCACGTTTGCTTTGGCTAATGGATCTTGATCTAAATGTGTCACTAGACCAATTTCTTTAGCGTATTCTGCGTCAAAGATACGCGCAGTCAGCGTTAGTTCTTTGGCTAGATCAACGCCGATCAGCCCTTTTAATGAGCGGGTTAAACCCATGTCAGGTACTAGGCCCCAACGGCTTTCCATAATCGACATTTTAGTAGTGGGAGTCGCAATACGAATATCCGCTGCGAGTGCAAGCTGCATTCCCGCACCAAAGCAAAAACCTTCGATCGCTGCAATAACAGGAATAGGCAAATTTTGCCAAATTAAAAAAGCTTTTTGAAATAAGCTTTGTCCTGGTTTGATCAGTTCCCATGCTGCAAATGCTGTATTTTTTGGATTATTTAGATCTGATAAGTCGATACCAGCACTAAATACCTGTGCTTCACCCGTGAGGATGACACAACGAATTGAACGATCTTTCTCAATTTTTTTAGCTGTTGCAACCAATTCTTTTAATAATGCAAAACTCATTGCATTGCGTTTATCTGGTCGATTTAAGGAAACAGTTGCAATCCCATTGTTCTTTTCAACGCGTAAAAGTGCCATTTACCATACTCTTATTGTGTTTGATTGGGGCAGCATAGCATGAGTCTTCAACCTGAAACATGACACCGCAGTCACATTAAATGTCATGAGCGTGTAAAATGAGATTTGCGGCTTGTCGCACCTGTTCAATGGCTGTATTTAATTCATTAAAGCGATAATTTGTTTCCCGAATAAAGCCGTCGTCTGCTTTACGTCGTTCTTTACGCAGGGTTGAAATGAATTGTTCAAACTCGCCCGAAACCTGTTGCAAATTCGGTGTTCCTACGTATCGAGTAGCACCATATAGACGGTGCAATACATGTTCCAGTTGAGGGAAGTCTTCCATTTCAATCAATTGTTGCATTTCAGCAAGTTCAGTATCGAAACTGTCTACCAACATATTCAATAGATCTTGTGCTAGATCTTCTTTGTTCGCTGCTAATTGAACACTTTGTTGCCAATTCAAAATTTGAGGATCAATCGTTTCAATCGAACGTTTTTGTTCCGTATTTGCTGGTTGGGAAGAGAAATTGTTTTTCGTCCAGTGCGTTAAGATTTGAATGATTTGTTCCATTTGAATCGGTTTGGTTACGTAATCATTCATACCCACTTTGAGTAATTTTTGCTTTTCGTCTGCTAGAGCATGTGCCGTGAGTGCAATAATCGGAAGTTGCATGCCTGTATCTAAAGTTGACTCTAAGGAACGAATTGCTCGTGTTGTATCAATTCCAGACATCACTGGCATTTGGATGTCCATAAAGACTAAGTCAAATGGCGGTAATTTTTGTTGTATACGTGCTTGAATGATATCAATCGCTTTCTGCCCACTGAGCGCTTTTGTAGTGGTGACGTTCAATTCACCAAGTAATGCTTCCAATACAATCAAGTTAGGTAAATGATCGTCTACAGCAAGTATATGTAATCCTTGACCATTAAAGTTTTCTGGTTCTGGCTCAAAGATAGGTTGATTTCCCAATAACTGAACTAGTTCACGACGACTCAACGGTTGGTAGAGCGGCCGCGCACGATATTCATTCAGCATGTTTGGCTCAAGGCTCATTTGATAACCGTAAACGGCTAAATTTCCTTGGTAACGCTGACGAATTTCTTTGAGTAGTGCTTCTGTATCACCACTATGGTCAACGATGAGCCATGTATTTTCTTGCTGATTTAAATGATTCAGACGACTAAATAAATCCAAAATTGATTGTGTTTCGATATGTGAGACACGGTAGTTTTCTAAATATGAACGAAGCACACTCGCTGTGGCAGGATGGGCAAGGTAAGAGACTACTTTTAAATGATCGAAATGTGGATGCTCAACAAATTCATCTTGTTCATCTACTTTAAATGAAGCCGTAAACCAAAAAGTTGAACCTTTTTCTGTCGGGGCACGTTCTTGGTTGTCTTCAAAGCCAATTTGACCATGCATCAAATGAACAAGTTGTTTGGAAATCGCTAAGCCTAATCCTGTACCTCCAAATTGACGAGTAACGGAAGCATCACCTTGAGAAAATGATTCAAATAATTTTTTACGGTCGGTACCACTGAGACCAATACCACTATCTTGAACGCTGAAATGTAATAGGCATTGTCCAATATCATTATCTTCCATACGTACACGAACAATGATTTCACCATCTGGAGTGAACTTAATGGCATTGGAAATGAGGTTGGTCAGAATTTGTTTAAAACGTAAGGCATCGCCAACCACATGCTGTGGAATATTCTCAGCGTAGTAAAATGCCATATTGATATGTTTTTGCGCTGCAAGCGGAGAAAGCATATCCATCACATCAAAAATAGCTTCTTCCAAATCAAATGGTGCAGTTTCGAGTTCTAATTTACCTGCGTCAATTTTAGAGAAATCAAGTACATCATTAATCAGTGCCAATAGGTGAGCAGATGATTTACGAATAGTCTGTAGGTATAGGTTTTGTTCATTGCTGAGGTTCTGCTGACGAAGCAATAAATGAATAAAGCCATCAATACTGTTGAGAGGTGTTCTTAGCTCATGGCTGATATTGGCTAAAAAGACTGATTTAGATTGATTTGATGAAATCGCTTGGTCACGTGCTTGACGATAGGTAATGTTCTGAACTTCGAGTGTGTCTAAGGTACGACGTAAGTCTTCTTCGGTTTGTTCTGTATGTTCTTTCAGTTCCAGAAAACTAAAATGCAGACGTTTCACCATATTGGAAATGTCTCGCTGGAGCAGGCGTAACTCGCCTGTACTGTTCACCACAATATGCTGATCCAGCGTATCGGCATTCAGGCGCTGCATCTGCATACGAATTTCATAGAGTGGCGCCAGCCAGCGCCGTGAAAAAACATTCAGGCAAAATAGTAAAATCATCAGGGTAATTAGCCCTGTCGCTACCAGTGAAAGCAGGATTTTATAACGGGTTAGTTCCAGTGGCTGATTGTCCAGTTCAATCATTAACCAGACTGAATCGGGCTTGCTGCTATCCAGTTTGGCACCATAAATACTGTTGTGGTTGTGTGGAATCGGACCAAAAAAATTACTGTTATTTGGAAAAGTTGGCCAAAAACGATTATTTTGATAACCAATACTGAGATGGGTTTGCCCTTGATTATCAATAATGACAGCGCGTTGTAAGTTTTTCTCATCAAACATTTTTTGCATAATGTTTTGAGCGCGATCATATTGATCGGGGTGTTGTTGTACCAGTTGCAGTAATTTTTCTGCGGTTTGATGATAACGAGCTAAGATCGCTGAAGCATCGGAGTGCTGTTGTTGTTTGGCTGCACTGGTGGTTTCAGATAAAACCCATAAAATTCCAACACCTGTCAGTACGGCGATCGGCACTAAAATAAGTGCAATCAATTGTCCATAAGCATGATTGAGCCGTAAGCGTTTTGACAGGATTTTATTGAAATTTGACATAGTGCGGTCAGATTTATCATTCTGTGCAACATCTTAGCATGCTTTGTGGCAAACAGAGGTACGGGCTAGCCAATAAAAAGCATAGTGAAAAGGTGCAGTATTTCTTATTTTTTCATACAATAGTCGCCACCTTAATATCGGTGTCGATCATGACGAATACGCAAACTGATTTTTTAGCAGATGAATTTTTACTAGATTATTATGTCGGTAAAAGCCCTTTAGTGCGTTTGCAACGTTTAGCAAGTCATACTCAAGCTAACGTATTAGCGAAATTAGAAGGTAATAATCCTGCTGGTTCAGTCAAGGATCGTCCTGCTTATAACATGATTGTTCAAGCAGAGAAACGTGGACAAATTCAACCTGGTGATACTTTAATTGAAGCCACTAGCGGTAACACTGGCATTGCTTTAGCCATGGTTGCAGCCATGCGTGGTTATAAAATGAAGTTGATCATGCCGAATAACATGAGCCAAGAACGTAAAGATGCAATGTTGGCTTATGGTGCTGAGTTAATCGAAGTGACTAAACAGCAAGGTATGGAAGGTGCACGCGATTTAGCTTTACAAATGCAGGCTGATGGCAAGGGGTTTGTGCTGAACCAGTTTGGTAATCCAGACAATGTAGAGGCGCATTACCTCACAACTGGACCTGAGATCTGGAAGCAAACGGGCGGAAAAATTACCCACTTTGTCAGCTCGATGGGGACGACAGGAACCATTATGGGGGTCTCTAAGTATTTAAAAGAACAGAACCCTGATATTCAAATTGTGGGCTTACAACCCTCTGATGGTTCGAGCATTGCAGGGATTCGTCGTTGGCCAGAAGAATATCTTCCAACTATTTTTGATCGTCGTCGTGTGGATCGAATTATTGATATTCCACAAATCGAAGCAGAAAAAACCATGCGTAAGTTAGCACGTACTGAAGGTATTAGTGCAGGTACTTCTTCTGGTGGTGCAGTTTGGGCATCAATTAAAATTGCTGAAGAACATCCAGATGCTGTGATTGTCTGCATTATCTGTGACCGAGGTGATCGTTATTTATCAACAGGGCTGTTTTCAGTTCAAGATTAAAATCTCCCCCTAATCCCTCTCTGTTAAAAAGAGGGAGAACACCTTCCTTTATAAAAGGTGGGTTGGGAGGGATTTCAAGAGATTTCAAGATGAATTTACGTTTTCCAATTTTAGTTTTTGATATTGAGACACTCACCGATTTAAAGGCGGGTGCTCATCTTTATCATCTTGATTTACCTGAAGCCGATGTTGAACAGGCATTAACGAAGATTCGCCGTCAAGAATCTGGTATGGATTTTCAACGCCTACCTTTGCATGAAATTGTGTGTATTTCAGGTTTGTGGATTGATGAAAAAGGGATTCGACTTTTTTCATTTAGTCAGGAGCAAAATACAGAAGCTGAAATTTTGACTAAATTTTTATCTATTTTTGATAAGAAGCAACCGACACTAATCAGTTGGAATGGCTCGCAATTTGATCTGCCTGTGATTTTATTCCGCGCCATGTATCATGGTTTGTCTGCGTCAAGTTTATTTGATCAGGGTGAAATTGATAACCAAAAGCGTTTCAATAACTATCAAAACCGTTATCACCATCGTCATGTCGATTTGATGGATGTGATGGCAATGTTTAATGGTCGAAATTTTCAAAAACTTGATGATGTTGCTTGCCTTTTAGGATTCCCTGGGAAACGTGGTGAGACTGGTTATCATGTGCCAGAGTATGTGAGTACTGAACAATGGTTAAAACTGACCAGTTATTGTGAAGGTGATGTTTTAAATACATGGTTGATCTATTTACGTTGGTTGTTGCTCAAAGGGCAGCTTAATCAACATGATCATCAGCATTGGCTTCAAACCACGATCGATTATTTACAAACTCAAACGCAACAAACAGAATTCTTACAGGTATGGCAACAAACATCGCAATATACTGTATTTACCGCAAATACGTTTGCGCCAAAAAATTAGGTTGATCTTTTGAAACATAAAGCGAAACAGCGCCCAGCTCAATATCCAACATATACCTTTCAAATCGAAGCTTTTTCTCATGAGGGGCGAGGGATTGCGCATTATGGAACGCATCCTGATCATCCAAAAGAAAAGCATGGCAAGAAGGTTTTCATTCGTTATGCGCTCGTGGGTGAAACAGTACAAGCCAAGATTAGCAATCAAACTTCTCGTTTAGAAGAAGCGGATATGGTTAAGCTAGAAAGTGATGCGGCTGTGGGACGAGTCGATCCGATTTGTCCGCATTTTGGGGTGTGTGGTGGCTGTAGCTTGCAACATATTCATCCAGATGAACAGATTTTATTAAAACAGAATGTATTAAAGTCACATTTACAACATTTTGCTGGTTTACAACCAGAGCAATGGTTAGATCCAATCCGCTCTGAAAAAATAGATTATCGTCGTCGTGCTCGAATCGGCGTTCGCTATATTGCGAAACAAAATCGTTTGGTGATGGGCTTTCGTGAGCATCACAGTAATCATTTAACACCGATTCAGCAGTGTCATGTTCTTGATCAGCGTTTGTCCGAAAGTTTAGTAGAGTTGAGAAAACTACTCGAAAGTCTAACAGGCAAAGCCCACATTGGTCATATAGAATTAGCAATGGGTGATACCGAGACAGCCTTATTGATTCGCCACTTGGATGAATTAAATGTGTCGGATGTCAACCAATTACGTCAATTTGCGTTACTAAAGGATTGGCAGTTGTATTTACAACCTAAAGGTGCAGATAGTTTACATCGTGTTGATGATGCTCAAGCACCGATGCGTTTGCACTATAGTCTGGATGAGTTTGCGGTTAAATTTGCATTTTCACCTTTAGACTTTACTCAGGTGAATAGTGGTGTAAATGCAAAGATGATTCACTTGGCATGTGAATTGCTAGATTTACAGAAAGGGGAGAGAGTGCTCGACCTATTTTGTGGACTAGGTAATTTTTCCTTACCTTTAGCACGTTGTGTTGGTGAGACAGGTCAGGTCGTTGGTGTTGAAGCAAGTGATGAGATGGTACAACGGGCAACTGAAAATGCGAAAGCAAATCAATTGTCTCAGGCACTGTTCTTTTCACAAGATTTAACAAAAGACTTTTCGCATCATTCTTGGGCAAAACAGGGATTTGATGCATTATTAATTGATCCTCCTCGATCAGGTGCATTTGAGGTTATGCAATATGTACCTAATTTTGGAGCAAAAAGAATCGTTTATGTTTCATGTAATCCATCAACGCTGGCAAGGGATGCGGGTGTACTGGCACAATATGGTTATCAACTTAAAAAAGCAGCAGTCATGGACATGTTTACCCATACTGAGCATGTTGAATCAATTGCCTTATTTGAAAAAATTGAGCAATTTGAAAAGACCCAAGAGATAAACGATTAGAGAATGAGTTACATATCCAGAGGAGAATGGTATGGTCACAGTACGTGAGCAGTTACCTGGGCGACTCCATGAGTTGTCAGAGGAAACGACTGTAGAACATGCCGCTGAAGCGCAAAGTGGTCTGGTCTCTTGGCTAGATCGAGTGCGTGATATTTTGGATGGGGCGGAGCTAAAGCAACTTCAAAAAGTTGCAGAGCTGACCTTGGCAAAAGAATTAGAAACCACGGTTCATCATCGTAACAATACCTTTAGTACAGGTATTGGCATGGCTGATATTTTGGCGCATTTACATGTTGATGAAGACACATTGTCAGCGGCAGTGTTGTATCGAAGTGTGCGCGAAGGTTTAATTACTTTAGAGGATATTCAACAACAATTCGGCGAACAGGTGCTTGGTCTTGTACAAGGCACGCTTGCGATGGGTAAGCTCTCTGAATTGATTGAAAAAAATAAACGTTTAGAAGATCATTTTAATAACAATCAGCGTGAGCATTTAAACGGCATTTATAAAATGCTGATTTCAGTGACAGAAGATGTACGCGTTGTTTTGATCAAATTGGCTGAACGTACTTATGCTTTACGTGAATTAGCCACTGCAAGTAAAGAACGCCAAGAACGCGTTGCACGTGAGATTTTAACGATCTATTCACCACTTGCACATCGATTAGGTATTGCACAACTAAAATGGGAATTAGAAGATCTCGCTTTCCGTTATTTGGCGCCTGAGCGTTATAAAGAAATTGCATCGTTGCTGAATGAAAAACGTTTAGAGCGAGAGCAATATATTCAGTTTGTGATTGATAAGCTAAAGACTGAACTGGGTATGCATCATATTCAGGCGGAAATCACTGGACGAGTGAAGCACATTTATTCGATTTATCGAAAAATGAAAAGTAAAAATCTGAGTTTTGATCAGCTTTATGATATTCGTGCAGTGCGTGTATTGGTCAAAAGTGTACCAGACTGTTATCACGCTTTAGGTATTGTGCATCAGCTGTGGCGTCATATCCCGAACCAATTTGATGACTATGTCACCAATCCAAAAGCCAATGGTTATCGCTCATTACACACGGCAGTGATTGCTGAAAATAAATCTTTAGAAGTACAAATTCGTACCTTCGAAATGCACAACGAAGCCGAACTGGGCGTTTGTTCGCATTTTAATTATAAAGAAGGTGCAAAAAATACTGATCATTCATTTAATCATCGTCTACATTCTTTACGTGCGGTATTGGAACATTATCAAGAGCGTACCGAAACCACACCCCATGGCGAGGATGAAGAGTCAAATGGTATAGATCAAATTCAAGATTTTGAAAATTTTGAAAAAATCTATGTGTTTAGTCGTGATGGTGATATTAAGGAATTGCCACGAGGTTCGACGGTTTTAGATTTTGCTTACCATGTACATACTGAGGTAGGTAATAAGTGTTATGCAGCACGTGTCAATCAACGTTATGTGCCATTAACTTATACGCTGAAAACGGGTGAACAGGTTGAGATTTTAACCAAAAAAGATCGTGAACCGAACCGTGATTGGTTGGTGAACTCTTTAGGTTATATCAAAACTGCTCGTGCGCGTGACAAGTTGCGCCATTGGTTTAGACAGCAAGATCGGAGTAAGAATGTTGAGGTGGGGCGTGAGTTACTCAATAAAGAGTTAGCACGCTTAGCAATTCACCCGAAAAGTATCGATCTTAAAGACTATTCATCTCACTTTAATCTGAAATCAGGCGATGACATTTTAGTTGCTTTAGTCAGTGGCGATATCAGTTTGCATGCTTTGATGAATCAAGTGAATCGTCAGATGCACTTGGATCAAGATGAGCCTGAACTGGTCTTAAAGCCTGCCTTAAATCCACGTGCCAGCCATACGCTCTCAGCACACGGGATTTTGATCGATGGTTTGGACAATGTGGAATTGCATATTGCACAGTGTTGTCAACCTGTACATGGTGAGTCGATTGGGGGTTATATCACTTTAAATCGTGGTGTCAGTATCCATAAGGTTGCTTGTCCAGATTATTTGCGTATGACGACTCAAGAGCCTGAACGTGCTGTTGAAGCGGATTGGGAAATGCAGCCAACCCGTGGTCAGAGTGTGCAAATCGTGGTTGAGGCTTATGATCGCCGTGGTCTACTTAAAGACCTCACGCAAGTGATTTTCTCAGACCAAATCAATATTCGTCAGGTCAATACGATTTCTGAGGCAGATGGGATTGCCAATATGAAGTTACTGATTGAAGTGAAAGGTTTGGCACAACTGTCTCGTTTATTGGCTCGTTTAGAGCAGCAACCAGGCATTATTAGTGCAAGACGTTTGGTTCAGGGTAGTTGATTGACATTATATTTATAAAAAAGAACACTTTAAATGAATTTAAAGTGTTCTTTTTTTGCATCAACAAAAAATCATAAATTGAATATACACAGATTATTCGATCACCAACGAATCGGTTTTTCACTCGAACCTGGTGTGAGTTCAGCATCCGAGAGTGGTTCTGAACTCTCTACTTGTGTCGAGTTTTGTCGAGAGTAACTGATCGGCATTAAAGACAAGCCATTTAAGACATCATTACTTATTTGTTGTGCGAGTAAGTCTGATGAGGTTGTAGATTGTGAATTATGAATAAGCTCTCCTAGAGATTGGCGTTGCTGTTGATTTACAGTTCCTGCAGCAGCAACTTTTCCTGTATTCACTTCAATCACTCGCCAATTTAGACGGATTGCTTGTTGCCCAGCTGGAACAGCGCCATAAAATGAACGTCCTTGAGTCGTTTTTGCTTCATTGATACGTCCAACTAAAATATAGTCAGCACCCACTTTTTGCCCAAGTCTTGCCATTTCTGCTGGTGCACCATCCCAACGAAGAAAGGCATTTTCACTTGCCATTTCCTCAATATAGTCACGACTCACCAAACTTAACTGACGTGAGTTTGCCAGTTGAGTGCCGACCAAATCAGCAACTTCTGTCACAAAGTCATCAGCATCACTGCCATCTGTGATTTGAGTTTTTGAATAGTTATATTGAAATGGCATAACCGCAATACGGCGTAAGTGTTGATCCGCTACACTTGATTGAAACTTGCTGACATAAGCACGCACTTTGGCGCGGTAGTTCTTGCCCGAACCCGAAACACTTAACACCTGAAAACGATTAATCGCATTAGTGCCCTGTGTTTCAACACTGAACACAGGTGAGGTTTTTCCTTGGTAGCTCCAATGGTTGTTGCTGACCACCATGTTCACTTCTTCCGCTAAGTCAGTGCGTGAGCTGACACTGGTGCCATTTACAGACTGGGCTGCAATCAGCAAGGCTTCTGCAATAGCCTGTTGTTGGGTTGGGCCGCTACCTGTGGCTTCTTTCATGACTTCTTGTAGGGCGGCGTTAGCTGAGTGAATTGTTGTTAAGCAGAACAGGGCTGCACAAAGTAAGGATTTCATCATTTTCTATCATTCTATATGACCCGATGTTCAGCAGGTGCTGAGCATCGGGTTTATTGTTGTTGTGAATGGTTTATAGACCAAAAGTAGCACGTTTAGCCGATTTACGAATTTCTTTTTCGCCTGTCCATTCAACAATACCTGTTTTCAGGTTTTGTAATTTGAAAGTGAACTTGTAGTACACATCACTCTTACCGCCTGAATTTTTGACGATGCTGGATAAATTACCATTCAGCATGTATTCAGCGGCAATTTGAGATCCTGTTTTCACTGCTGTACGTTTGTCTACCATGCCACTTTGCTGTTGATAAGCTAACTGGTCTGCCATTGCGCCCACAGAAGTCATGTCAACGAAACGGAATTTTCCAGAATTAATCAGTTTGTTCTGGATGGTGTCAGTGATGGATTCAGTATCAATATGCTCTTGGGTCTTGTTTTTGATACGGTCAACAAACAGTACTGGACGGCGAGCCTGAGTCATTTCAATCACGGGTGGAAACGCCAGCATGTCATCAACCATCTTGGCTGCGATTTGTTGAAGGTCGGTTGAACCAAAATCTTTGGTTAAGGTTTCAGTTGCCTGTGCATCGCCATAAGATACAGCCTGGGAGGCACAGCCACTGAACAATGCCATGCTGCCAATTGTGGTTGCTAAAGCCAAAGTACGGAATTTCATGTTTTACCCCTTATAAATAAGCTGTTGATTAGTCTTTCTTCATGTAAATAAGTACATCAACACCACTTGGATTGGGTGCGACAGACTGAACGGTTTTTACTTCACGCCCTTGTAATGTGATTGGTTTCCAAGTTGCACCTTCTGGATTGATTTCTGTTCCATTGGTATCAAACCAAACAACTTTGTATTCAAAAGATTGTTCGTAGAACCAACCATTTTTTAAGGCGAGTGATGCTTTTTTAATATCTCCAAGACTGACCATATTGATTCGATTGACACCAATACGGGTTGCGAGAATAGGATTACCTGTCATGGTTCTGACATTGCTTGCACCAGTATTTGGGTCTGTTTGTGTACGCATCGCATTTGGTGCTGTACATGCAGTTAAGCCAAGGCTAAAGCTACACAGAATTATGGGTAAAAGGCGTTGTTTCATTATGTTTTACTCAAGTTATTATTTAGCGATACTGAAGCTATCAGCGACAATTTGTTGGTTGGTTTCGATACCATGAATGAAGGTCGTCTGATTAGCTTTCACTTCAATATTGATCGATTGATTTGCATAGTTGTTTTTAAGTTGGATGGTATGACTACCAACAGGGAGTAAAAGGCGAGTGACTTGTGCATTGCTTGGGAGGGTATTCCATGCACGAACATCTGCTTTTTCTGTGGCAGTGTTATAGATATTGCCTGCAAGTTGTCCAAATACGCCTAAACGATTGCCCAGTTCTTTTTGTACAGCGTATTTCGCTGTAGAACGTGCAATTTGAGTTGTGAGATTAGCGGCAATCTTTTCTTTTAGTGTTTTTACAGCCAACGCACCAATATCAGTAAGTAATGCTGTATTTGCAACGGTTTTCCCATTCACTGCGATATCAACCTGACTTGGTGCAACATAGGTTGAAGGGTCATAGCTTGCAAATGAGATATTCACTAATCCATTTAGTGTTGGAATTGCTAAGGTCGAAGAAATTTTTTGAGGAACTAATCCTTGCTCCAGAAAAATAACAACTGGATATTGACCATTTGCTTTCTTTGCGGCGTTATCGAGTCGTTTTACATCATTTTTAATAAAATCATTTGGCTGTAGTTCATATGCTTTTTTATAATCAACTAAAGCATCATTTTTTTCACCCAAGGCTTCCCATAATGTTGCCGCCATATAAAATGCATACGCATTTTGATAGGTATTTTTTACTTTACCCGCAATTGTATTTAGTCCAGCTAAAGCTTCATCGTATTCAGCTGGAGCAGAATTAACATTTTGACCTTTAGCTGCTGCTTTTTCTGCTTCTTTGCTATGAGCTAATTCAATTTCGCGTTGAATACGTTGCGCTACACGCATTTCAACAGCCGCGCCCTCAGTATTATTTAAAGCTAGATAGTTTATCGATTGGTAAACATGTGCTAATACCTGTTCATATTCAGGAATCTTATAAGGTGCTACACTATCATTACTCACGAGGGAAAGTGCCTTAAAACCTAATTTAGAGGCGCTAATTGTTGCTTTATTATTTTGAGCATCTAATAGTTCAAATGCTTTTTCAAAAGTTTGCTTACTGGCTTCATATTGTTTGTTTGCTTGTTCTAAACGCGCCTTTTCTAATAGATACAATGCTGCATCATTACTTTTAGCTTTTTTTTCAAATAATTCTTGCGTTGGTGCCGATATCGGTTGAGTCAATGATGAACGAAAATTCTGAGCCGTATCCGTATAGTTATCAAATAAACCAGCATGTGCTTGAGTTGTTAAACCAGAAATCGATAAACTTATGCAACTGATGAATAAGAGTGAAAGCTTTGGTTTTAATAATAAAGATGACATATAAACCCCTGTAAAAATACAAAATGTATCAAAAATTATGCAAATATACAAAAAGTTATAAATAATTAACAGGGATTTAAGGAGATATTTAATAAATATTTTTATTTTATAAAGTAAAAGATTTTTTTATTAGTATAAGTTTTTGAAACATAATATTTATTTTGATTCATTCAAATATTATTTGAATGAATCTTTTAATTTATCTTTTTGATAAAAAAATATTGGTCAATCGATTTAAAAACTGTGGACTAATGCTTGAGAGTTGATACATCAGCTTAGTTTTGATACCTACAGGGGTATGGGTTGGAATGAGGGCATGATCTTTTTGTTGAACCAAATGTAAGACTTGTTTTGCTACATCGGCAGGAGTTAAATCCACGCCAATATGTTGAATACTGCCCGCATCCATATTCTTCACCATATTGGTTTGTACAAATAAAGGCATTACATCGAGTACACGGATATTATATTTTTGCCATTCTACATCCAGTGCCTCGGTTAAACCACGAACCGCAAACTTACTGGCGGAGTAGGAGGCTAAATCAGCCTGACCATATATTGCCGAGGCTGAGGAGAGATTAATCACTCGGGCAAAACTGGATTTCTGTAGATGGTTTAATGCAGCATGACAGCCATTTAAAACCCCTTTGACATTAATGTCGATGGTATTGTGATGGGATTGAATTGATGTCTCTTCAAATGCGCCAGAGTATAAGATTCCAGCGTTGTTAATTAAAATATTCAGTTCGCCTGCCCAATTTTTAAAATCTTGTAGTGCTATTTTCCACTGACGAAAGTTACTGACATCTAAATAACCCGCTTTAGCATTTTCACCAAGTTCGTTGGCTAAACGAAGCGCTTGCTCATCATTAATATCATAAATACCGACTTTGTAACCATGACGATGAAAGATGCGTGCAATCTCAGCACCAATTCCTTGTGCTGCCCCGCTAATAAATACGCTATGTTGCATTGCTTTTCCTTGCTTTATCATATTTCTTTAATCGGCGTATATTACGCATAAGCAGGTTCAAGCTGCAACAATTTGGTGTATTTGGAGGAATTCATGGAAAAGTTATTAGAAATCATGCACGAATTAAGACAAAAGTGTCCATGGGATCAACAACAAACACCAAATAGTTTGACGCGTTATGCGATCGAAGAAGCTTATGAGGTGGAAGCTGCGATTCGAGAGGGCGATCTAAATGAAATTCGTAATGAGTTAGGCGATTTGTTATTGCAGGTCGTGTTCCAATCTCAGATGTATAGTGAACAAGGCGCATTTAACTTTCATGATGTGGTAGATGCAATTAGTGAAAAATTAATTCGTCGTCATCCACATGTATTTCAAGCTGAAAAATATCAAAATTTAGATCCAGAACAAGTTAGTGAACTATGGAAACAAATTAAGCAACAAGAAAAACAAGGTAAGGCTCAATCTCGACTAGATGACGTGAAACATGCGCCAGCATTGGTACAGGCACATGAGATTCAAAAAAAAGCAGCGCAGCTAGGTTTTGATTTTGAAACAGTTGAAGATGCTTATGGAAAGTTAAATGAGGAATTAGAGGAATTACAACAGGCAATAAAAACTCAAAAAACTGATGAAATACAAGAAGAATTTGGAGATTGCCTATTTTCTTTAATTAACATAGGACGTAAAATTGGCGTGTCGAGTGAGACTGCATTATTGGCAACGATTCATAAATTTAGAAGCCGATTTGCATATATTGAACAACAAGCACAAAGACAAAATAAAGACTTGCAAGAAATGAGTTTGGCAGAAATGGATGAACTCTGGGAGCAAGCAAAACGACACTTAAAACTTCAGGGGAAATCCAATGAATTTGCCGCAACCACGCAGCAAATATAACTTTATTCTGTTTATTTTTATATTTTTAAGCTGCTTTGTTTGTGCGAGTGCACAGCCATTTGATCAATCCTATGAAAAATGGAAAGCTCAACAACAAGCACGTGATCAGCAATTAGCGAAGCAGCCTAACAATAATTATTATTTATCAAGACCTACGCCACAGAAAAGCTCCCAGCAAGTTTCATCCTCTACCAATATTCAGGGCGATAAGATTAGTTTGAACCAAGCAAATTTACAGCAGTTACAGACTTTAAATGGCGTTGGTGAAAAAAAGGCTCAGGCAATTGTTGAATATCGCCAAAAGAATGGTGGTTTTAAAACGGTAGATGAGTTGGTCAATGTCAAAGGAATTGGTCCAAAATTACTTGAAAAAAATAAAGCACGCTTAGCATTATAGGATAAAAATAAAGATGATATTGCAATTAAAACATACTGATCTGTTGAAACTTCAACAGAATAAATTGCCCTTTGAGTGTGTTAGAGCTATGATTAGCGACAAATTGTTATTTACGTCCTGACGTAGGAGACAGTGTCTTTTGCAAACTTTGCGTGCGTCAAAATGTGGTTTGTCCACAGCCCAACTCCCTTCTTCAATATTAGATGTAATCGATAGCCTAACGAAAGCGGGCTATGAGGCATATATTGTGGGCGGCGGTGTTCGCGATATGATGTTAGGTCTTAATCCTAAGGATTTTGATGCTGTCACCAATGCAACACCAGCACAAGTGAAAGAAGTTTTTGGTCGACGTTGCCGAATTATTGGTCGACGTTTCGAATTAGCACATGTTTATTCTGGTCGCGAACTGATTGAAGTCGCAACTTTCCGCGCTCCTCCCAAAAAAGCAGTCACCAGTGCTTCTGGTATGATCCTGCGAGATAATAATTGGGGAACCATTGAGCAGGATTTTGCACGTCGAGATTTCTCAATTAATACTTTGTATTATCAACCGCGCCAAGCGATCGTGCTAGATTTTTGTCATGCAGTTGATGATATTAAAACGCGTACTTTGCGTTTTCTAGGTGAGCCTGCACAGCGATTTGAAGAAGATCCCGTTCGGATGTTACGTGCTTTACGTTTTGCTGCGAAACTTAACTTCCAAATTGATCAATCGATTATTGATGTTTTTGATGTTGAGATGACGCAGTTGTTGCGTGACGTTTCACCTCATCGATTATACGATGAGTCTCAAAAATTATTTACGATGGGACATCTTGCACGCGTTTTGCCGATGCTGATTGAGTTTGGTGTTTGGAAGCAATTATTTGCTGAAATTCCTCCAAATCTAACAGCTTTCATTGAACGTGCAGCTAAAAATACTGATCAACGAATTCAAATTGGTAAGACCATTAATCCCGCATTTTTTTATGCAGTATTGTTGTGGAAGCCTTTCTTAGAGCGTTGTGATTTTTATTTAAATAAAGGTGTTGTTCCTGCTGAAGCGCGTGCCCAAGCTGGTTTAGATGTATTGAAACGTCAAGCCACACGTACCATTATTCCTCGTTTTGCTGAAACTTTTATTCGTGAAGTATGGGAAATGCAAACCCGTTTGCTCAATCCAAAACCACAGCAAATTGAAGCTTTAGCTGGACATGCACGTTTCCGTGCAGGCTTTGACTTCTTGTTGTTACGTGAGAAATCAGGTGATAGCAGTACTGAAGGCATGGGTATTTGGTGGGAAGCTTACCAAGAAATGTCAATCGATCAAAAAGAAGTCGCAATTCGTCAATACAACCGTCAACGTAGTAAAACACGCCGTAAGACAGTTGAAGTTGATGAGCCAAAGACCACTGAGATTGAGCCTTTGGTCAATGCCCCTGAGCCTAGAAGCCGCCGTGCCAAGAAAGAACGTGTTAGAGCAGATGAATCATCTAGCCGTTTCATTGAAAAAGCGACTGCCGTTTCAGGACAAATCAATGCAGATCATCCGATCCTTAAGCGTAAGCGTGTACAACGTGATCTCAGCCAAGTGGTTTTTGGACCGACGCAATGACTATTCGTACCTATATCGGTTTAGGCAGTAACTTAGGCGATTCACAACAGATTCTTAGCGAAGCTGTTGTGAAGTTGGCTAGTTTAGGTTCGGTAAAAGTTTCAAGGCTTTATCAAAGTCCGCCGATGGGTCCTCAGGACCAGCCAAATTATCTAAATGCCGTTGTTCAATTGGACACGACACTTGAAGCACTTGCCTTATTAGACCAATTACAACAATTTGAGCAAGAAGCAGGTCGTATTCGTTTAAGGCGATGGGGAGAGCGCACGCTTGATTTGGATCTATTGATTTATGGTCAAGAGCAGATTCAAAATGAACGTTTGACCGTACCACATATTGGTATTTTAGAGCGTGATTTTGTGATCCTTCCCTTATTAGATTTAGATGCTCATTTACAGTTAAATGGGCACTCATTAAAAGATTTAGAACTAGTGCAGCAAGCAAACTTAACTGTAATCGCAGATCAATCTTGGGCAACTGCTTAAGATTGTTTCGTTCTGGAAATGCCTGCAGAGGATATCATCATGATTAGTCTAAGTGACTTAAGAAAATTTAAAGCTGATGGACGTAAGTTCTCATGTCTTACTTGTTACGATGCAAGTATGGCTAAAGCGATGGAATTGGCTGAAATTGATACAATTTTAATTGGTGATTCTCTAGGAATGGCGATTCAAGGAAGAGATTCCACACTTCCTGTAACAGTTGAAGATATGGCTTATCATACAGCAGCTGTACGTCGTGGTAATTCGCACGCCTTAATTATGACTGATCTACCATTTATGAGTTATGCAACGCTTGAAGATGGTCTAAAAAATGCCAAAGCCGTGATGCAAGTTGGCGCACAAATGGTCAAGATTGAAGGCGGTGCTTGGCTAAGTGAATTAGTCCAAGTTTTGACACGTAATGGTATTCCTGTCTGCGTGCATTTGGGTTTAACGCCACAATCAGTACACGTATTCGGCGGCTATAAACTTCAAGCACGAACCCGTGAAGCAGCAGATCAATTAATTGCGGATTGCCAAGCTGTGGTTGATGCAGGTGCTGCGGTATTATTATTAGAGTGTGTTCCAGCTCAGTTAGGCAAGGAAATTGCTGAACTATTTCCTAATACGCCAGTGATTGGTATTGGTGCAGGCAATGAAACCGATGGACAAGTCTTGGTGGTACAAGACATGCTTGGTTTAACTTTTGGTCGCGTTGCGCGTTTTGTGCGTAATTTTATGAAAGAACAAGCGGGGGAAACAGCAATTATAGATGCGTTTAAATCGTATCATGCTGCTGTTCAAAATCAATCATTTCCAGCGAAAGAACACACTTTTCAAGTTGAGCTCTAACTCATGAAAACAGAAACAACAATACAAGGCTTAACCGCATCATTAGCACCGGCAAGAACAACAAAAAAATTAATTGGTTTTGTGCCAACTATGGGGAATTTGCATGAAGGTCATTTGACTTTGGTGCGCGCTGCAAAAAAAATCTGTGATGTCGTGGTGGTGAGTATTTTTGTTAACCCAATCCAGTTTGGTGCGGGTGAAGATTTTGATAGCTATCCACGTACCTTAGAACAAGATAGTCGTTTGTTGGCAGATGTAGGGTGTGACATTATTTTTGCCCCTTCTGTCGATCAAATGTATGGCAAGCAGCCTCGTTTAACCAATATTAGTGTTAGTCAAATTACCGATGACCTGTGTGGCAAATCACGTCCAGGTCATTTTGATGGCGTGGCGGTTGTTGTCACTAAACTATTCAATATTGTACAACCTGATTATGCTTTTTTTGGACAAAAAGATTACCAACAATTGGCTGTAATTCGTCAGTTGGTGCAGGATTTAAATATTCCATTAGAAGTCATCGGTGTACCAATTGTACGAGCAGCGGATGGTTTGGCTTTAAGTTCACGCAATGGTTATTTGTCTGAAGAGCAACGAAGTATTGCGCCAAAAATTTATCAGTTGTTAAAACAAGCTGAGGTTGGCTTGGGAGAGGGGCAATCACTTTCGCAAGTGTTAGCAAATATCTCAACGGAATTGACACAAGCTGGATTTGTTGTGGATTATGTAGAGGCTCGTCAACCTAATTTGCAACCAATTGAAGAGTTTGATCGTGATTTAGTTTTATTTATTGCGGCTAAATTGGGTTCAACACGTTTGATTGATAATTTACACATTAATTTCAAAACATAAAATAAATTAAAGGGCGATATGCGATGAAGCGTATTCTTATCGTTACAGGACAGTCAGGTTCAGGAAAATCATCTGCATTACAGGTGCTTGAAGATTTGGGCTATTATTGTATAGATAATTTACCTTTGGCATTATTGCCTGAAATTGTAGCTAAACTGGATCATGAGAATAATCTTGAGCAGTTAGCGCTGGGCGTTGATATCCGTAGCACCCGTGCCGATATGCAGGAGTTTGACCATGTTTTTGAGCAATTAAAAAAGCATGGTACGGTTGATATCATTTACCTGACCACTCAGGATCAGGATCTGGTTTCCCGTTTTAGTGCCTCACGCAGGCCGCACCCTTTAGCAAATCGTTTTAATAGTCTGTTGCAGTGCATACAGGAAGAAAAACAGTTGCTGATACCGATACAATTCCGCTCTACAGTGCATATTGATACGACGGGTAAAAGTGTCCATGATCTCAAACATATCTTGCTGTCTCGATTGGGGCAGTCTGATAAGTTGATTGTGATTCTACAATCCTTTGGCTATAAACATGGCATTCCGCTTGATGCCGATTATGTATTTGATGTGCGTCATTTACCTAATCCGCATTGGGATTTAGAGTTGCGTCGTCTTTCTGGGTTGGATGATCCCGTCTGCCGTTTTTTAGAAAGCAATCAGCAAACCAATGAAATGTTTACCGATATTTATAACTTCTTGGAAAAATGGTTGCCAGCTTTTGCGGAAGGGCATCGACATTACATGACCATTTCAGTGGGGTGTACAGGTGGGCAACATCGTTCAGTTTATATCGTGGATAGACTCAAACAGGCTCTTAAGGCAAAATGGACTGTCCAAATCTTACATAGAGAAATGAAGCACTGGTCATGATAGACACAACAATTGATGTAATTAATAAACTCGGCTTACATGCGCGTGCATCTGGTAAACTGATTGAAGTCACAACCAAATTTAGCTCTTCGATACAAATCGGCAAGGGTGATAAATTGGTTGATGCAAAAAATATTATGTCATTGTTGATGTTGGGTGCTGGTAAAGGCACAACATTAAGATTGGTGATTGATGGTGCTGATGAAGAAAAAGCACGGGAAGAAATTCAAACGCTGTTCGCAGCAAAATTTTATGAGGCAGAGTAATCGTGGCACGTGGTACCCAACAACGTTATACAGATGAAGATTTTGAGTCATTAGAAGGACGTGCGAGTAGAACCGAGCAAAAAAAAGCTGTGCAACGTATGGCTGCTTTAGGTGAGCAATTGGCTCAACTCAATCCAAAACAAATTCAAAAGCTTCCTGTCGATGAGCGTTTGATTGATGCATTACTTGAAGTGCAGAAGATCAGTTCATTTGAAGCACGCCGTCGTCAGTTTCAACGTGTTGGTAAGTTATTGCGTAATGAAAATGAAACCACGATTTTATCTTATTTGACACCGCAACAAGGTGCTAAAAAACAAATGCAATTGATGCGTTGGGTCGATCGAATGATTGATCAAGGTGATCCAATCATTAATGAGTTTAGTAAAGTGTTTAATGCTTCTGAACGCCATACTTTGCGTCAGCATGTTTTACGCATTCATCGAGATATCAAACAGCAGGTGAGTGAAGAAGAACTTGCCGCATCCAAGCTCAAATTTGTGAACTATGTACAGCAAGTCGCCTTGTTATCTGATCAAGGTTAAAGCCAAAAAGAAGTTTCAGTTGAAACTTCTTTTTTGTTTTTAGGGGTTAATTCTCAAACGAAACACTTGCTCGTTCTTTTGCCCATTCTCTTAAAATAAATTTCTGTAATTTCCCTGTCGATGTTTTTGGAATCTCAGTAATTACCACATCTTTAGGAACTTTAAAGCGAGCCAGTTCTTTTTGGCAATGTGCAATAATTTCTTCTGCGGAAGCAGATGCACCTTGCTTCAACTCAATAAATGCACAAGGCACTTCTTGCCAACGTTCATCAGGTTTTGCGACCACTGCGGCGGTGAGTACAGCAGGGTGGCGGTAAAGTACATCTTCGACTTCGAGCGATGAAATATTTTCGCCACCTGAAATGATAATATCTTTAGAGCGATCAGTAATTTTGGCATAACCATCAGGATGGCAAACGGCTAGATCTCCTGTATGAAACCAACCACCTTTAAAAGCTTCTTCAGTCGCTTGTGGATTTTTGAGATAACCTTTCATCACGATATTACCACGGAACATAATTTCGCCCATGGTTTGCCCATCATTCGGTACGGGTTGCATCGTTTCAGGATCAAGTACTCGCATACTGTCTTGGAGTGGATAAGGAACACCTTGACGAGAATGAAGTTGAGCCTGTTCTTGAATAGATAAGTCACTCCATCCAGCTTGCGAAGCACATAATGCCGATGGGCCATAGGTTTCTGTCAAACCATAGACATGATTAACATTAATTCCAATATGGCGCATACCTTCAATAATCGCAACGGGCGGGGCAGCTCCAGCAACCATGACTTCAACATGGTGGTTGAAAGCTGTTTTTTGTTCTGCTGGAGTATTGATGAGCATGGATAAGACAATTGGCGCACCGCAGAAATAATCGACTTTGTGTTCAGCGATATATTTAAAAATTAAAACTGGATCAACTCGACGTAAGCAAATATTGGTACCGCCACTGGCTGCAATTGACCATGCAAAACACCAACCATTACAGTGAAATAGTGGTAGTGTCCATAGATAAACCGCACGAGGTTTCATACCACACGCCAAAATATTACTGGCTGCATTGAGATAAGCACCACGATGGTGATAAACCACACCTTTTGGATTGCCTGTGGTGCCTGAAGTATAATTCAGACTAATCGCATCCCATTCATCTTGTGGAAGTAGCCATTCAAATTCAGGATTGCCTTCAGCTAACCACGATTCATATTCATATTGCCCAAGTGCAATTTGCTGACCTTCGTATTCCTGATCAAATACATCAATCACAATAATATCTTGAGTGATCAGCTTTAAGGCTTCTTCAGCAAGTGATCTGAATTCTGGATCGACCAAAAGAACTTTGGACTCGGCATGAGCCAGCATAAAAGCAATGGTTTTGGCATCGAGACGAGTATTCAGTGTATTGAGTACTGCACCTGCCATTGGTACAGCGAAATGTGCTTCAATCATTGCAGGTACATTCGGCAAGAGTACCGAAACGGTATCATTCTTTTGAATTCCTAACTGAGTGAGCTGATGTGCAAACTGGCGACAACGTTGATAGCTTTGTTGCCATGTGATTTGACGTTCCCCATGAATAATTGCGGCTTGGTGTGGATAAATATAAGCAGCACGTTCTAAATAACGTAAAGGTGATAAGGCAACGAAATTTGCAGGGGTTCTCGGTAATTCATCATATGCACTAACCATGTGTTTGCTCCATTTGTGTTTTTTTCATTTATATCTATATCAACATAGTGTGTCATTCAGTCTAAATCATTTAGGCTTTAGTCGGAGATGAAGCCTAATCAATCTAGGTTTTTATGATTCAAAGGTTTCATCCTCAACTAAACCTGTGTAAAATCTTGAATACTTTTTTATCCGCCGTTTTTTATCTTTTGAGGTTCGCCTCAATACATAATCTCGCGGTGATATGCTCCTTCGTATAGGGCATCACTCCTTAAGGATTTTATTATGCCAATTATTACTTTGCCAAATGGCGATCAAAAACAGTTTGATCAAGCCGTATCTGTGATGGACGTTGCATTAAGCATTGGTCCGGGTCTTGCGAAAAATACCGTAGCAGGTCGTGTCAATGATCGTTTAGTCGATGCTTCAGACTTGATTACCGAAGATGCAACTGTGCAAATTATCACGCCTAAAGATGAAGAAGGCGTAGAAATTATTCGTCACTCTTGCGCACATCTCGTTGGTCACGCTGTTAAGCAGCTGTTTCCAGAAGCAAAAATGGTAATTGGTCCAGTCATTGAAGAAGGTTTCTACTATGACATTTGGATGCCACGTCCTTTTACTTTAGATGATATGGCAGCGATTGAAGAGCGTATGAAAAAGCTCATCGATCAAGATTATGATGTCATCAAAAAAATGACACCACGTGATGAGGTGATTGCAGAATTCACAGCACGTGGCGAAGAATACAAATTGCGCTTGATCGCAGACATGCCGAATGAAACACAAATGGGCTTGTACTACCATCAAGATTATTTGGATATGTGCCGTGGTCCGCACGTACCAAACACTAAATTCTTAAAATCATTCAAGCTCACAAAAATCTCTGGTGCTTACTGGCGTGGTGATGCGAAGAATGAACAGCTTCAACGTATTTATGGTACGGCTTGGGCTGATAAAAAACAGTTAGCTGCATATATCAAACGTATTGAAGAAGCGGAAAAGCGTGACCATCGTAAAATCGGTAAAGCTTTAGATTTATTCCATATGCAAGAAGAAGCACCAGGTATGGTGTTCTGGCATCCAAATGGTTGGACAATCTATCAAGTGCTTGAGCAATACATGCGTAAAGTTCAGCAAGACAATGGCTACCTAGAGATTAAAACGCCGCAAATCGTCGATTTTACGCTTTGGGAAAAATCTGGTCATGCAGCCAACTACGCAGATAATATGTTTACAACTCATTCAGAGAGTCGTAACTATGCTGTTAAGCCAATGAACTGTCCTTGTCACGTACAAGTGTTTAACCAAGGTTTGAAATCTTACCGTGATTTACCAATTCGCTTAGCGGAGTTTGGTTCATGTCACCGTAATGAACCATCAGGTTCTTTACACGGGATTATGCGTGTTCGTGGATTTACCCAAGATGATGCACATATTTTCTGTACCAAAGAACAAATTGGTCAAGAAGTTGCTGACTTTATTAAGCTGACTTTAGATGTTTATAAAGACTTCGGCTTTGAAGAAGTACAAATGAAATTGTCTACACGTCCTGAAAAACGTGTCGGTGATGATGCACTTTGGGATTTAGCGGAAAAATCTTTGGCGGATGCTTTAGATAACGCAGGCTTAGCTTGGGATTTGCAACCTGGTGAAGGTGCATTCTATGGTCCGAAAATTGAATTTTCATTGAAAGATTGCTTAGGCCGTGTATGGCAGTGCGGTACGATTCAATGTGACTTCAACTTACCAATTCGCTTAGATGCGTCTTATGTCACTGAAGACAATGATCGTGATCAACCAGTCATGCTTCATCGTGCAATTCTTGGTAGTTTTGAGCGTTTTATTGGTATACTAATTGAACACTATGCGGGCTTTATGCCGCCGTGGTTAACACCAATTCAAGCGTGTGTTATGAATATTACTGATTCACAAGCAGAAGCATGTGAACAAGTGGTTGCAAAACTCAAAGAAAATGGTCTTCGTGCTATTTCTGACTTGAGAAATGAAAAAATCGGATTTAAGATTCGTGAGCGTACCCTAGAGCGTATTCCTTACCTTCTAGTTCTTGGTGATCGAGAAGTTGAAGAAGGTACTGTTAATGTGCGTACTCGCTCAGGAAAAAATTTAGGTACTATGTCAGTAGATGCATTTATTGACCTAGTGAAATCTGCCGTTGCCGAACGCGGCCGGTATATTGTGGAGTAATAAAGATTAAACAGCCTGACCGTAACCAGCAACAAGGTGCTAAAAGTAACCGTCCTGCAATTAACGAAGAGATCCGTGCGAAAGAAGTACGCCTCGTCGCTGCAGATGGAGAACAAAAAGGTGTTGTTTCATTAACTGAAGCATTACGTGCTGCTGAAGAAGCTAATCTTGACCTTGTTGAGATTGTTGCTAATGCAGAACCGCCTGTTTGTAAAATCATGGACTACAACAAGCACTTATTTGACTTAAAGCAAAAGCAAAAAGATGCGAAGAAAAAACAGCATCAAGTGCAAGTGAAAGAAATCAAGTTACGTCCTGCAACGGACGTAGGTGATTACCAAGTAAAATTGCGTGCAATTTTACGTTTCCTTGAAGAAGGAAATAAGGTGAAAATTACCTTGCGTTTCCGTGGTCGTGAGATGGCACATCAACAGCTTGGTTTGGCTCAATTACAAAAAATTGAAGCTGACGTTGCTGAGTTTGGCGTAGTTGAACAAGCGCCGAAGATGGAAGGTCGTCAGATGGGTATGTTACTTGGTCCGAAAAAGAAAAAGTAATCATCCAATCATCAAAAAAGCCCTGCTCGAATAGCAGGGCTTTTTTGATTTAAAGCATAATTACTCAGTACTTACAGTTTTTTCTGTAGAATCAGGCTGATCAAGTAAAAGTTTTTTCTTACCAATTGGGATTTCGCGTGGAAGTTTCTCTTCTGGTATGATTCGTTCCAACTCAATGACCAATAAACCATTCTCATAATCAGCTTGTTGAACTTCAATATGTTCATCTAAGCGTAAAGACAATTTAAAGGCACGACGCGCGATTCCTTTATGCAGATATTCAGTTGTTTCTTTCTGAACAACCTCAGGTTTACCTGAAATGGTAAGAAGCTGATTTTCTAGACTCAGTCCTAATTCCTCTAGGCTAAAACCTGCGGTAGCCACCACAATGCGATAACGGTTTTCACCAGATTTCTCTATGTTATATGGAGGGTAATTGGGTGTATCACTTTGCATGGCGTAGTCAATAAAATCATTTAAACGGTCAAATCCAATGCTACGACGAAATAAAGGATGAAGATTTAGATTACTCATGATTAGAACCTCCTGAGGTCAGCAAAGTTTTAAAAATAAGAATATAAAACTTAAACCTGCCATGTATAAACATCGACAGAATGTTAAAAATCGTCATTTCTAACACAATAATTAATATATGTTTGGGTTTAAAAAATTCAAGTTAAAGATCTATTTTTTTAAATAAATTTTATATATAATTGATAATTATAAAAAATTATTTTTAATTTGCAGAACTTGTTGTTTCTTTTTAAATCTATTAAGGTGTGTAAAGAGCCACCATCTACGGTGTATGGAGAATAATTTTAAAATGATTGATCTTTATTATTGGGGAACACCCAATGGACATAAAATAACCATTGCACTTGAGGAAATGGGCTTGGATTATCAAATTTTTCCAATTAATATTTTGGAAAATGATCAGTTCCAACCAGACTTCTTAAGAATCTCTCCTAATAATAAAATTCCAGCGATTGTTGATCAAAATGGACCGCGAGGTGAACCGATTTCTGTATTTGAATCAGGTGCGATCCTACAATATTTAGGTCGAAAAACAGGTCTATTTTATCCGACTGATGAGCAAGAACGGGTTGAGGTGGAACAATGGTTAATGTGGCAAATGGGTGGGTTTGGTCCAATGCTAGGGCAAAATCATCATTTTAATAAATTTGCACCTGAACGTATTCCTTATGCAATTGATCGTTATATCAACGAGACTAAGCGGCTTTACACTGTTTTAAATAAGCAATTGATTGGTCAAAAGTTTGTGGCGGGTGAGTATTCAATTGCCGATATGGCAATCTTGCCTTGGGCATTGCGTTATGAATGGCAAGGCATTCAGCTTGAAGATTATCCATATGTGCAAGACTATATTGAACGCTTAACAGCGCGTTCTGCGATACAAAAAGCTTTATCGATCCAAGTCTAATATTTTACCGTGTTTAAGTTTGCCTCATGAGTTATTGGTTGTTGTTTATATCTGCTTTTGGGGCTGCGACGTTATTACCTTTACAGTCGGAAGCAGTATTAATAACCTTATTGATACAAGGGCTTTCCAACCCTTTTTATCTGATCTTGGTTGCAACCATTGGAAATGTCTTGGGTTCATGTGTGAACTGGTGGTTAGGACTGAAAATTGAACATTTTAAAGATAAAAAATGGTTTCCTATTTCAGAACAGCGCTTAGCACAAGCACAACAGATTTATCATAAATATGGTTTTTATTCGCTGCTACTGAGTTGGACACCTGTGATTGGTGATCCGATCACCTTGATTGCAGGATTGATGAAAGAAAATTTTTGGCGATTTTTATTGATTGTCACCATCGCCAAAGGTGGGCGTTATTTAACGTTGTATGTGTTATATGTTGGAGTTTTTTGAAAAAAGGGGAAAGTTTGACTTTCCCTAAAACCTTTAATGATCAGTACCTTTAGTAATATCGACGTTAAATAAATCGCTGGTTTTCAACCAACAGTAAGTTACAACTGCAAGCGTCATACAACCACCAAATATGGTCGCGGTGATTGTTCCGAGATACTTGGCTGCTAGACCTGATTCAAAAGCCCCGAGTTCATTACTCGATGAAACGAACATTCCATTTACCGCAGCCACTCGACCTCGCATATTTTCAGGTGGGAAAATTTGTAGCACAGTTTGACGAACTACGACAGAAACACTGTCACAAGCACCAGTCATGGCTAAGGCAAATAGTGATAGCCATATATTGTTTGAAAAGGCGAACAGAATGGTAAAAATACCAAAGCCAGCGACAGCCAATAACATATTCCGCCAAGCGTGGTGCATTGGTGGGAATTTGGTCAGGACAATCATAGTAATTAGTGCGCCGATCGAAGGGGCGGCGCGTAGATAACCTAAACCTTCAGGGCCGACCTTTAAGATTTCTTCGGCAAAAATGGGCAATAATGCAATCACACCGCCAAAGAGTACCGATACCAAGTCTAGTGAGATTGCCCATAAAACAATTTTGGTTTTCCAAATAAAGCGGAAACCATCGGTCAGGCTTTGTAAGACATTCTCAGTTTCCATTTTGGGGAATGTTCGTTTCTGTAAGCAATTAATCAAAATAAAGCAGATTGCCAATAATGTTGATACTGCAAAAAGGCTCGTTTCGCGTCCCAGAAATGCCAACATAAAACCACCCAACATTGGCCCAATAATGACACCACTTTGCCAGCCGATCGTGGTCCATGTAGCACCATTGGCATACAGCTCGCGTGGAATTAAAAAGGGTTTGAGTGAAGTGGCTGATGGATTATAAAAACCCCGAATAGTACCCAAGGCAAATATGACAGCATAAATGCCCCAAGAAAGTGTGCTAATACCAATTTTTTCTAAGCCATGGAAATGGAATAAGCCCCAAAGAACCAAAGGTAAAGGAATGGAAAAGAATAAACAGACTTTCATAATGCTTTGTTTATTCAGTTTATCTGCAAAATAACCACCCCATAAAGAAAGCGTGATAAATGGGATTGCTTCAGCCAAACCAATAAAACCCAAGGTTAGGGGATCACGAGTGATTTGATAGAGTGAATAAGCAACAATAATTTCCTGAATTAAAATTGCCAGTGTTAAGCAAAATTGATTCAAGGTCACAATAGAGAAATCTCGATACCTTAACGCGGCGAATGCATCATTCTGAATATTCATAAGAATAAAGATTTAATAATTTGATTCTATTATAGGCGCTGATTTTGTGGATATTTCTCATAATTTGAGAATTAATTATGGAAAATAACGTTTGAGAAAAATAAAGTAGTTGCTATTAAAAAATGAGCATTTTACTTTTGTTTTAAAGGCAGATGCTATATGATACTGCCTTCCTTACCTGCAGGTCGATTTGCAATAGTGCAAACGAGCCGAACAGGTGCCCAAAAGAGGTTACTATGGCTAAGTTAAAAACTCGCCGTGGTGCAGCTAAACGCTTTAAAGCGACTGCAAACGGTTTCAAGCGCAAACAAGCATTCAAGCGCCACATTTTGACCAAAAAATCTGCTAAGCGTATCCGTCAATTGCGCGGTTGTGTAATGGTTCACGTAAGTGACGTTGCATCAGTTCGTGCTATGTGCCCATACATCTAAGGAGATTATAAATGGCTCGTGTAAAACGTGGTGTACAGGCTCATCGCCGTCACAAAAAAATTCTTGCTCGCGCTAAAGGTTACTATGGTGCTCGTTCACGCGTTTACCGCGTAGCGTTCCAAGCAGTAATCAAAGCTGGCCAATATGCTTACCGTGACCGCCGTCAAAAGAAACGTCAATTCCGTGCTTTATGGATTGCGCGTATCAATGCTGGTGCTCGTCTTAACGGTTTGTCTTACAGCCGTATGATCGATGGCTTGAAAAAAGCTCAAGTGATCATCGACCGTCGCGTATTAGCTGACATCGCTATGCATGATGCAGTTGCATTTGCTGCTTTAGCTGAAAAAGCTAAAGGCGCATTAGCTGTATAAGCTTAGAGATTCAAAGAAGGCCGCTTTTTAGCGGTCTTTTTTGTTTTTAGTGAATTGGATTTTCAATAATAGATAATAATCAGAGATAGATGATGTAAGACGAAAATTTTTTAAATGATTTAATTCAACAAGTCCAGCAAGGTCGCCCATTTAAATATTTATATTTCTGGGGACATACTCCAAAGCAAAACAATCATGTGGATAAAAGTTGTTTTAGCCAGTGGTTTTCATCACCATTTAAACAGGAGGGTGTTGAATATCTCACAGCAGAACATTATATGATGGCGCAAAAAGCAAAACTCTTTAACGATGATGAGATATTTCAACAGATTTTGAAGGTCACACACCCGAATGAAGCAAAACAGCTCGGTCGGAAAGTACAGCACTATGACGAGCAGTTGTGGCAGGAAAAGCGTTTTGAGATCGTAGTACAGGCAAATTGGGCTAAATTTTCACAGCATCCTGAGCTAAGAGATTTTCTACTTACTACGCATGATCGTATTTTGGTTGAAGCATCGCCCGTTGATCAGATTTGGGGGATTGGAATGGCACAAGATCACGAGCATATTCAAGACCCGAACCAATGGCAGGGGTTGAACTTACTTGGATTTGCTCTGATGCAGGTTCGGTCTCAATTTCTGGCTCATTAATATTGAGCCTTTGAGAAGAAGCTATACTCTGTACTTATTGTATAGCCCTTATAGTCTGCTCAAACATGCTGATGTTATGACGATACGATTTGATTCAATATCTAATCTGGTTCTATCAACATCTATGAATGTGACTGAGCGCTTGGTGGAAGTTATAGTCCAAAATAATAAGCAACCAGACAAATAATCACGGTTAATATAATCAATTTAATCACACCTGAAGCACCAACTTTGTGATGTTGCTGGGTATTGTTAAGTCGTTGTGGAATTTCCATGGTTCGGTCAATGATTTCAGGTTCTTCTGCCGTAAGTTGAGCCGTTTGGTAGTGATTTGCGGTTTTTACAATCAGCTTGGCAAATAAGTCATCCGTTTTTTGTGAAAAATTACGGAGATTAATCTGTTCTTCAGGGCTAAATAACTCACCTGTAGTCGTATAAGGATGTTTTCTTTGTTGTTCTAAATAATCAGTTAATGCTTGTGTGCGATGTAATAATCGATGTGCACAATCTGCTGGATAATCTGTTGGAATCAATGCTAATTGTTTGCTAGAAAGATGTGTAAGATCAGCTTCATAACCATAAAAAGGCAAATCTTGTTGTTCTGGCTCTGGAAAATGTTCAGCATATTTACTATCGAACAGTTCTTTCTCCAAGAAAATGGCAACCTGATTCCAATTTACCTTCTGTAAGTCAGCATCAATTTTTTTAGCGAATTTATCATTCAACTCATAACGCCAAAATACTTCTTGGCGGAGGGTTGTTTGTTGAGATGCCGGTGCATCAAAGGCTTGATCACTGTTATCCCATTCAGCCAGTTCATGGCCACAGATCCATGCGGTTTTTTTATTGCCTTGATGGCTCACAATAAAATGCGCAAAGGGAAGCAACTCTACGTTAGCATTTGGATTTTGCTCATCATTCAGTACGCTAGATAAATGTAGGCTGAGTTTTTTAACACCTTGTTTTTTTAAGCCTTCAAGCCAAATCTGGAAATGTTGTGCCAACAGGTGTTGAGAGAGTAAGTCTCTAAAAATCAGTCGATTTTGATTGAAAATCGGATGTTCAACCCAACGGCTAAAATTGAGATTTCCTTCTAAATATTCATTGCCATAAGTCACTAGTGTAAGCTGTTGTTTCCAGATTTGATCAAGCGCCATCGTTATTCTTTCTCATTGACGATATCGGTATCTTATACATTTTATTCAATTGTTGAGTAATTTTTCAGAAATTTTAGTTGATCTGCTTAGCTATCTTGTTGTTATATTTTTGCATCTATATTTTCAAAAGTACGCTATTTAAACCGCTGTTTATTTTCATCAAACTGGTAAAAAGCTGATAAACTATAGCGTTTTATTATATTTCTATATTTTGTTGCTTTGAGAGTTACTATGTCACTGGAAGCCCTGACCACTGAAGCGCTTGCTGCCATTGCAGCGGCTCAAGACCTTGCTGCACTCGATCAAGTTCGTGTGCAATTTACAGGGAAGAAAAGCCAGCTCGCAGAACAGTCGAAAGCACTTGGAAAAATGGATCCTGAAGAGCGAAAAGTACAAGGTGCTGCGATTCACGCTGTGCGTGAAGCAATCAATACAGCTTTGACTGAGCGTCAACAGACATTACAACAAGCTGAACTTGCAAAAAAATTAGCAAGTGAAACCATTGATATTACTTTACCGGGCCGCGGTCAGCGCATGGGAAGTATTCATCCTGTTACTCAAGTACAAGAGCGTATTTGCCAATTCTTTACTAAAGCAGGTTTCCAAATAGCACATGGTCCAGAAGTTGAAGATGATTATCACAACTTTGAAGCCTTAAATATTCCGGGACATCACCCAGCCCGTGCGATGCATGACACTTTCTACTTTGATGCAACCCATTTGCTTCGTACCCATACTTCGGGCGTGCAAATTCGAACCATGGAAACTAGTCAGCCGCCAATTCGTATCGTGTGTCCGGGCCGTGTTTATCGTTGTGACTCAGATCAAACCCATTCGCCAATGTTCCATCAGATCGAAGGTTTGTACGTTGCTGAAAATACCAGCTTTGCTGAGTTAAAAGGTTTATTGATTAACCTACTCAATGAGTTCTTTGAAAAAGATTTAAAAGTACGTTTCCGTCCATCTTACTTTCCATTTACAGAGCCAAGTGCAGAAGTGGATATTATGGATGAACGTGGTCGTTGGTTAGAAGTTTTAGGCTGTGGCATGGTGCATCCAAATGTATTGCGTGCCGCAGGAATTGATCCTGATAAATACAAAGGCTTTGCCTTTGGTCTGGGGGTAGAACGTTTTGCAATGTTGCGTTATGGCATCAATGATTTGCGTATGTTCTACCAAAATGACGTGCGTTTCTTACGCCAATTTGCCTAAACAATTTTTCAGGATTAAAGAAGGTTTATACAAATGAAAATTAGTGAAAATTGGTTACGCAGCTGGGTAAATCCAGCGATTGATAGCGATACATTGTCTGATCAATTGACCATGTTGGGTTTGGAAGTCGATGAGTTAGCGCCCGTTGCAAAACCGTTTACTGGTGTGGTTGTCGGTGAAGTCCTTACGGTTGAACAACATCCAGATGCAGATCGTTTACGTGTGACCACGATTAATATTGGTTCGGCTGAAGTCTTACAGATTGTCTGTGGTGCGCCAAATGTTCGTGTAGGCATGAAGGCTCCTGTTGCAACGATCGGTGCAGTATTGCCAGGTGATTTCAAAATTAAAAAAGGCAAGCTCCGTGGTGTTGAATCACAAGGTATGCTCTGTGGTGCTTCTGAAATTGATTTAGAAGACAAAATTGACGGTTTGTTAGAGTTGCCTGCTGATGCACCAGTGGGGATGAATATTCGTGAATATTTAAAGCTTGATGACAATGTCATTGATATCAGTATCACACCAAATCGTGGTGACTGCTTTAGTATTCGTGGAATTGCCCGTGAAATCGCAGTGATCAATCAGTTAAAGGTGAATGAGCCTGAGATCCAGTCTGTACCTGCAACAATCACAGATGAGAAAGCAGTAACGATTAGCACGGAAGGTACACCACGTTATTTGGGTCGTATTATCAAAAATGTCAATGTCAAAGCGCCGACACCGGAATGGATGGAACAGGCATTGGCACGCTCAGGCATTCGTACGCATAGTATTTTGGTGGATATTACTAACTATGTATTACTCGAGCTTGGTCAACCGATGCATGCCTTTGATTTGGCAAAAATCGAAGGTTCGATTCAAGTGCGCCAAGCGCAGCCACAAGAAAAACTGACTTTGCTCAATGATCAAGAAGTTGAACTGCAAGATGACATCATGGTTATTGCAGATGATCAGAAAGTATTGGCAATGGCAGGCATTATGGGCGGGCTGGATTCATCGGTAACTGATGAGACTCAAGATATCTTCCTCGAAAGTGCGTTCTTTGCGCCTTTAGCTATTGCAGGGCGTGCTCGTCGTTTCGGTTTGCATACTGACTCATCACAGCGCTACGAACGTGGCGTTGACTTTGAATTGCCGATGATTGCTATGCACCGTGCTTCTGAGCTGATTCAAGCCTTTGCTGGTGGAGAATTTGGTCCAATTACGATTGCTGAGCAAGAGGCTTTATTGCCAAAACGTGAAGCGATTGCATTACAACAAACGCAAGTAGACCAGTTGTTGGGCTATCAAGTTGCTGGTGATTTTATTGCGGATGCGTTAACACGGTTGGGCTGTGTGGTGGAAAGCAAAGCTGAATGTGAGTGGAGTGTAGTTCCACCATCACATCGCTATGATATGGTAATTTATCAAGACTTGATTGAAGAAGTTGCACGTATTCACGGCTATGACAATATTCAAATCAGTTTGCCAAAAATTGATGTGACATTGGAGAAATACCAAGATCGTTTTGAAATCGCTCAATTACGTCAAACTATTGCAGCTTTGGGTTACCAAGAGGCGATTAGTTTTAGCTTTGCCGATGCAAAACTTGAGAAGCAATTGAATCCAAACGTACAGCCATTAATGCTTGCCAACCCAATTTCAAGTGACTTGGCTGCAATGCGTAGTACTTTGTTATCCAGCCTGATTCCTTGTGTCCAGTACAATTTAAACCGTCAGCAGCAGCGTGTCCGTTTCTTTGAACTGGGCTTACGTTTTGATTATCAAAATGCACAAAGTATTCATGACCTGAAACAGATTCCGACTCTGGCCTTGATTGCGGTTGGTTCACGTGTACCAGAATCTTGGCATGCAAAACCACAGGTAATGGATTTCTTTGATTTCAAGGGTGAGGTGGAAGAAATTCTGGCTGCGGGGCGTGTAAAGGCTGAATTTGTCCGTACTGAGCGTGCATGGCTGCATCCAGGTCAATCTGCGGAAATTGTGGTGGATGGACAGGCGATTGGTTACTTGGGGCGTTTACACCCGTCACTGGAAAATGAACTCGATTTGGGCACAACATGGGTGGCAGAACTGGATCAGCAGGCTGTTTTGCAATCTTATGTATCTAATTTTACAGAATTATCACGTTTTCCATCGGTAAGACGTGATATTGCGCTTTTAATCTCTGATAATATTGAGGTTAGAGATATTCAGCGCTTAATTGAGCAGACTGGTGGTGAGTTACTCGACTCAACATGGTTGTTCGATGTGTATACGGGTCAAGGGGTTGAACAAGGCAAGCGCTCTTTAGCTTTTGCAGTGTTGTGGCAACATCCAGCACGTACGCTTGAAGATGCTGAAATTAAATCTGGTATGGATAACATTATTCAAGTGTTGGAAGACACTTACCAAGCGACATTGAGGGCCTCATGACAGCATTAACAAAAGCAGAGATGGCGGACCATTTAAGTGAGCTTACTAGCTTAAATCGCCGTGAAGCAAAACAGATGGTTGAGTTGTTTTTTGATGAGATCAGCCAAGCATTAATTGCGGGTGAACAAGTCAAACTTTCTGGTTTCGGTAATTTTGAATTACGTGATAAACGTGAGCGTCCAGGACGCAATCCAAAAACGGGTGAAGAAATCCCGATTTCTGCCCGCCGAGTGGTTACGTTTAGAGCAGGTCAAAAATTTAGACAGCGCGTTGGAAATGAGCAGATCGATTGATCTGCTTTTTTTATAGTTATATTTTTTATTTGATTAAAAATTTAGGCGTAAAAAAAGAGAACCTATAAAGGTTCTCTTTTTGATAATCTAAAAATATTAGATTATTGAGCAGCAGAAGCTGGAGCAGCTTCAGAAGCAGCAGCAGCAACGTCAGAAGCAGCAGCAGCAACGTCAGAAGCAGCAGCAGCAACGTCAGAAGCAGCAGCTTCAACAGCAGTAGTAGCTTCAGAAGCAGCAGCTACAGCTTCAGACGCAGCAGCGTTAGCATCAGCAGCAGGAGCTTCTTCTTTCTTAGAGCAACCAACGAAAGCTAAAGTAGTAGCAATAGCAGCAGCAACAGCGAATTTTTTGAATAACATGGCATCACTCTCATAAAATTGTGAGATTAAAAAAAACCTAGAGTTAGTCTGTTTGTGCTTTTATTATTCCTAAACGCTTTAGGTAACAACGCAGGGAGCAGCCTAACTGGTCTGCTGCTATCCTATCAAAGCAGATCATGAATTACTACTGTTCTGTCCAACAAAACGACAAAAAAGGGCAGAATTTGTCTATTTTTTGATAGAAAAAAACTATGGAAATTAAAATTAAAATCGGTATTTTATTGTTTTTTTTATTGAAATTAATTTTAAATTTATTAAAAACAAAGGTTTATTGTTTTATTGGAATTTTAAAATAATCTGTAAATATTATGTAAGTTTGTCAACCAAATAAAAAAGGCTACCATAAAGGTAGCCTTTTTTAATGCAATTATCTTATGTCGATGCTTTACGTTTCATTTGATCAAAGAAGTCATCATTAGTTTTGGTTTCCTTCATACGATCTAATAAGAATTCCATTGCAGCAAGTTCATCCATAGGGTGAAGCAATTTGCGTAAAATCCAAACTTTACGTAGATTTTCTTCGCTCATTAGGCGCTCTTCACGACGAGTTCCAGATTTTTTGATATTCATTGCAGGGAATACTCGTTTCTCTGCGATACGGCGATCAAGCGTAATTTCTTGGTTACCTGTACCTTTAAATTCTTCGTAAATTACATCATCCATTTTACTGCCTGTTTCGATCAAAGCAGTTGAAATGATGGTTAGAGAACCACCTTCTTCGATGTTACGCGCAGCACCGAAGAAACGTTTAGGGCGTTCTAATGCATGAGCATCCACACCACCGGTTAATACCTTACCTGATGATGGAATCACAGTGTTGTAGGCGCGGGCAAGACGAGTAATTGAGTCAAGTAAAATCACAACGTCTTTTTTATGCTCAACTAAACGTTTTGCTTTCTCAATCACCATTTCTGCAACCTGAACATGTCGAGCAGGTGCTTCATCAAATGTTGATGCCACAACTTCACCGCGAACAGTACGTTCCATTTCTGTAACTTCTTCAGGACGTTCGTCAATCAAAAGTACGATTAAGAACACTTCAGGATTATTACGCACAATGGATTGAGCAATGTTTTGTAATAGCATTGTTTTACCCGCTTTAGGCGGTGCAACAATAATAGAACGTTGACCTTTACCAATCGGAGCAACCAAATCGACCACACGAGCTGTGAGGTCTTCAGTGGTTCCATTGCCCAATTCCATGACTAACTGTTCAGTTGGGAACAATGGTGTCAGGTTTTCAAATAAAATTTTATTACGTGAGTTTTCTGGGGTGTCATAGTTGATTTGATTAACTTTTAACAAGGCAAAATAACGTTCGCCTTCTTTTGGTGGACGAATAGTACCTGTAATGGTATCGCCTGTGCGTAAGTTAAAACGGCGAATTTGTGATGGGCTGACATAGATATCATCTGGTCCTGCTAAATATGAACCAGCAGCAGAGCGTAAAAAGCCAAAACCATCTGAAAGAATTTCGAGAACACCATCACCAAAAATTTCTTCGCCATTCATGGCATGGCGTTTTAAAATGGCGAAAATAATATCTTGTTTACGGTTACGTGCCATGCCTTCAAGGCCCATAAACTCCGCAATTTTAATGAGTTCGCCAATGGGTTTTTTCTTGAGTTCAGTTAAGTTCATAAGTGGTCAGACAGAATGGAATAAGTGGAGGAGTGTTTGGAAAGAATAAAAAAATCGACCGCATACATACATGCTGATGTAATTGTATAGTTACACAACCACAATTCAGTAGTCTGGTTCATTGTTTCAGAGAGAAATGTGAAAACAATTATTATTGCCGAGCGGCGATCTTATGTTTGTGTCTTGTAAGAAACGCGATGAAGTAGATTCCATTCAAAGCTTCTTGATCCAAGAATATAAGCGAAACTAAGAAATTTGTCAATTTTTACTGAGAAATACGTCGCTTAATTTAGACGTATTTCTCTTATTTATGCGGTCAAAATTTGATTAGATATTTTGATCAATAAATGCTGCAAGTTTAGAACGAGGTGCTGCACCGACTTGTTGCGCCACAACTTCGCCATTTTTAAACATTAATAATGCTGGAATGTTACGAATGTTGTACTTCACAGCAGTGTCTTCACATGCAGTCACGTCAACTTTAACGATTTTGACTTTTCCTGCATATTCATTTGAAAGGTCTTCTAGCACTGGTGCAATAGCTTTACATGGTGCACACCAGCCAGCCCAGAAGTCAACAAGTACAGGAGTTTCAGCATCTAAAACATCTGCTTGGAAGTTTTCATCAGTTGTATTAACAATAGTCGCAGACATAAGGTTACTCCAAATTTAATAAATAAAGTGCAAATTCGTTCATCATCAGCATGAATATTACATTGCTACTTTACTCAATGTAAGGGTTTGTTCTGATTATTCAAGTTTCAAAATGAAAAGTCTAATGGATGCTCACGATGTTGATTATCGGCTTCTACAATCATTTATAGCTTAAAAGCGAAAATACGCACCTATTATTGCTTAAAATGACTTTAAAATTATTGGCGTGTGAATTACTCTAATGCGTGAATTGAGCATAGGTTTATATGAATAATGTCTGATTTTCTGATTGATGAAGAGTTACTTGCTGCAATTGATATGGGGTCGAATAGTTTCCACTTGGCGATTGCTCGTGTTGATCACGGTGAAGTGAAAAAAGTTGCTTCAATGTCAGAAAAAGTACAATTAGCAGCTGGGCTGGATGAAAATAAAAATTTAACTGAAGCTGCGCAACAGCGTGGACTTGCGTGTTTGGCTCGTTTTGTAGGTCGTTTAAGCTCTGTTCAAGCAAATCGTCTAAGAATTGTGGCGACAAATGCTTTAAGACAAGCAAAAAATGGTCATGAATTTATTCAAAAAGCAGCTGAAATTTTACCAAAACCCATTGAGATTATTGCTGGACGTGAAGAAGCACGTCTGATTTATTTAGGCGTTTCACACACGATGGCTAATGGTGGTCGACGTTTAGTGATTGATATTGGTGGTGGTTCAACAGAGTTCATCATTGGCGAAGAGTTTGAACCGCTACACACTGAATCGTTGCAAATGGGTTGTGTCGCTTACAGTAAAGCTTATTTTGCTGATGGTGAGATTTCAAGCAAGGCTTTTGATAAAGCTGTTGTCGCAGCGCGTAAAGAACTCTCTGCGATAGCCAACACCTATAAAGCAGAAGGTTGGGATACTGTTGTTGGCTCAAGTGGAACAATCAAAGCTTGTCGTCAAATTACTGTAAATCTTGGTTTGAGCGATGAACAAGAAAATTTAACTCGTGAAGGTTTATATAAGTTAAAAGATCGTTTGCTCAAATTTAAACATATTTCTGAAATTGATTTTGAAGGTCTACGTGAAGATCGACGAGCAGTTTTGCCAGCAGGTCTTGCGATTTTATATGCCATTTTTGAAGTTTTAGAGCTTGATAAATTGGCATATTCTGATGGTGCTTTACGTGAAGGCGTGATGTATGACTTACTTGGTCGCTTCAAACATGAAGATATTCGTGACCGAAGTGTGCAAGCCTTAATGGGACGTTATAATGCAGACCCAAAGCAAGCGGAACGTGTCGTAAATACAGCACAACAGCTATTTGATGGTGTGGCGAATGCTTTAAATTTAACGACTGAAGACAGTGACTTACTGCGTCGTGCAGCTTATTTGCATGAAATCGGTTTAGCAATTAGCCATGGTGGCTACCATCGTCATGGTGCATATTTATTACAGCACTCCGATATTCCCGGTTTTTCACAAATTGATCAAAATCATCTATCTCATTTAGTTTCACATCATCGTCGTAAGTTACGGGCTGATGCAAAAAATGACGTTCTAAAAGTTGGTGGTAGTCATTTATTGTATCTCTGCTTGTTGCTTCGTCTCGCTGTTTTGCTGAACCATAGTCGTAGTGATCAGATGCTTCCTGCCATTGAACTGAGCGTTGGAAATGATCAACAATGGCAACTCAGCGTTTCTGGTGATGCTAAACAATGGCCTTTATTGGTTGCAGACTTGCATGATGAGCAAGTGCAATTTAAACATTGGGACATTGAGTTAAATATTCAGTCAGACAATTTTGTTGATTAACAATATATCCTTGTTAGGGATTATCTACGACTTATGAAAAATAAAGCAACTCAGTCCAAGTCTTGGGCTACGGTTCAAATTGCACGACATCCTGAACGTCCGCAATTTCTAGATTATGTCAGTGAAATCTTTACTGAATTTGATGCTCTTCATGGTGACCGTTTATATGGTGACGATGGTGCTATGATTGGCGGTTTAGCTCGTTTCGATGGACAGCCAGTGATGGTGGTTGGTCAACATCGTGGTCGCAGTACGCGTGAAAAATTACAACATAACTTCGGTATGTGTAATCCAGAAGGTTATCGTAAATCACAGCGTTTACTTGATATGGCTGAACGTTTTAATCTTCCAGTATTTACTTTTGTTGATACCATGGGAGCTTATCCTGGTGTTGGTGCTGAAGAGCGTGGTCAAGCAGAAGCAATTGCAACAAGTCTAGCGCAGCTTTCTAGTTTAAAAGTACCTGTGATTGCGACTGTACTTGGTGAAGGCGGTTCTGGCGGGGCACTTGGTATTGGTGTCGCTGACCGCGTGATTATGCTATCGCATAGTATTTACTCAGTCATTTCACCTGAAGGCTGTGCTTCGATTTTATGGAAAACAGCGGACAAAGCTGCACAAGCCAGTGAAGCGCTCGCATTAACTGCCGACAAGCTGAAAGCTTTAGGTATTGTTGAGTATGTGGTGGATGAGGGTGAGGGTGCTCACTTACAACCTGAAAAAGTCATGCATGATTTGAAAGATGTGTTAAAACAAGCCTTAAATGAATTGCAACCGATGGATGCACAAGAACGATGCGATGCACGTTATCAACGTTTAATGAAGTTTGGCAGCAGCAATTTAGGCATCGCGTCTTAGCACAAACTCAGCATTTTTCTGAACAAACTCAATTCTTAATTGGGTGCAGCGGCGGCATGGATTCCATGCTGTTGCTGTATCTGATGTCTGAACTTTTCCCCACCCGAACCCGCGCGATATATATTGATCATCAACTTCAATCGATGAGTGAAGAATGGGGCAATTTAGTACAAAAGCACGCTGATGCGCTAAAGATTCCTTGTGCTTTGCAAAAAGTCTCAGTCGGGTCAGGTAATCTAGAGCAACAAGCACGAGATGCGCGCTATCAAGCTTATTGTAGACATTTAACTGAGAATGACATTTTAGTACTTGGCCATCATCAGCAAGATCAAGCGGAAACGCTGTTATTACGATTATTTTCTGGTGCAGGTGTCAATGGTTTGGCCGCGATGCAGCAAATTGATGTTCGGCAAGATATGACCATTTGGCGACCATTTTTAGATCTGAGTCGTGAGCAAATTGAGCAATGGTCACAGCAACTGGGTTTTGATTATGTGACTGATCTCACCAATCACGATACGCACTATGATCGGGCATGGTGTCGAGAAGAGTTATGGCCTGTATTAGAAAATCGCTTCCCTAAAATGCAGTCAGCTGTGTCAAGAACGAGTTATCTGATGCAAGATGCTGCAGAAATTTTAGATGATGTGCTGCAAAGTGATTGGAAATTATGTGCAACTGAGAATGAGCTGGATTTAACTTGTCTGTTGGAGCTATCTGATGCACGAAAACGTCAATTGCTGTCTGCTTGGATAAAAGGTAAGGATCAATATCGCCCAAGCTACGATATGGTACAACGCTTACAACAAGAGGTTATTCTGGCAAAACCAGATGCTCAGGCAATTTTACATATCAATCAACACTATTTTGTTCGCTATCAGAAAAAATTATATCGTTTAACTCACAACCAATTATATGCAGAAAAACAATCTACCATTCTACCTGTATTGTTAGAGCGATATGAGATGGGTGAAACGATCAAAGTTGCGGCTGGAGTATTTAAAATCGAATCTCAAGCGATTGGATTTTCATCCCAGCTTTTAGGGCGAGAGTTAAAGCTGCTGAAACGCCTAGGAGGGGAAAAAATTCATCTCTATGGTCGAGTTGGACATTGGCCACTGAAAAAAGCCATTCAAGATGCACAGATTTTGCCTTGGTTACGTCATACAATTCAAATATTGGTCGTAGATAATGTTATGCTTGGGGTTTTTAGCCCAAAGGGTTTTTGGTTGGCGCAATCTGATTATTTAGAGCAGGGCGGTTGGCAACCAAGTTTAATTTCTGACTGCAATGACTTTTTTCAGCAGTCTTTTTCATATGATGAGTAGGACATGGCGACAACATTGAATCAAAATATTTGTTTTATTGGTGGTGGTAACATGGCGCAAGCCTTGATTGGTGGGCTACTTTCTCGTGGTTTACCGACGACCCGCATTACCGTTTCTGATCCAGTTGAACAAATTCGTCACATCTTAGAAGAAAAAAATATTCAAACCACAACAGACAATGCGGACGCAATTAAAAATGCGGACGTTGTGGTATTAGCGGTCAAACCACAAGTTTTGGCAACGGTATTACAACCATTAAAAGGTTTATTGTCAGATAAACTCGTGATCTCAATTATTGCGGGTGCTGAAATTCAAACGATTTCAGATTTAATTGGCGGTAGTCAGCGTATTGTTCGTGTCATGCCGAACACGCCAGCATTGGTACAAACGGGTGCACATGGTATTTATGCATCTGAAGCAGTAAATGCTCAAGATCGTGAATTAACCAGTCAAATTTTGGCTGCGACAGGTTTAACCATTTGGGTAGACAATGAAGCGCAAATTGATGCAGTAACAGCAGTTTCTGGTTCTGGTCCAGCCTATTTCTTTTACTTGATGGAAAGTATGATTCGTGCAGGTAAAAACTTGGGCTTAGATGAGAAAGTCGCGACGGCATTGACCCTGCAAACAGCATTGGGTGCGGCACAAATGGCGATTACTAGCTCAAATTCTCCAACAGAATTACGTAAAAATGTGACTTCTCCAAATGGTACAACGCAAGCAGCTTTAGAAGTGTTTGATCGTGCGCAGATTTCACAAAATATTCAAGCAGCGCTTGCAGCAGCTCAGAAGCGTAGCCAAGAGCTTGCACAAGAGTTGAGTGACAAGACTAAATCGGTTTAAGTAGGATAAGACAATTATGGGTGCAAGTTCTGCGCTAATTTTTGGTGTTTTGATCAATGTTGCAATTTTATTGATCTTTTTCCGTTTTTTAATGCAATTAGCGGCAGTCAGTCCATACAATCCTGTGGTTCTTTCAACCGTGAAAGCGACCAAGATTGTGGATGTTTTTAGCCGTATTTTTCCTACTCTAGGCAAAGGGCGTGTCAATTTAGCCGCAGTTGCTTTGTTGGTGGTATTGTACTTACTGAAAATTTTTGGGTTGATGTATTTGTCAGGACAAATGCCACATAGTGCGGTGTATCTTGTGATCACGACATTTGTGACAATGATCCAAGATTTAATTCGTTTCTGTCGTTATTTGATTTTTGCAACCATCATTTTGAGTTGGGTGGTAATGTTTACGCAGTCACGATCACCTTATATTGAAGTGATTCAAGAGCTTGCAGAACCTTTACTTGCACCATTTCGTCGTCTGTTACCGAATATGGGGATGATTGACCTATCTCCAATTTTGGCTTTCTTAGCTTTATATATTGCTGAAATCTTAATGAATGAAGCGGCTAAAGTTCTTTTAACAGGACTTTAATCTGCTTCAAAATAAAAAAGGGACTGTAGTTGATACGGTCCCTTTTTTATTTACATTATTTTAGTGAGCAGCATCCCAGTTAAGACCTTGTCCAACTTCAACCACAAATGGCACTGAAATTTCTAATACAGACTGCATCACCTCAGCAATTTGTTTTGAAAGTTCATCTGCAATAGCGACATCTGCTTCAAATACCAATTCATCGTGAACTTGTAATAACAGCTTAGCCTGATCTTTTGGTAGGACTTTATCAACTGCAATCATGGCAAGTTTAATGATATCAGCAGCACTTCCTTGCAATGGTGCATTGATTGCTGCACGTTCGGCTGCCTGCTTAATCATTTTATTGGTTGCCATAATGTCTGGTGTATACAGACGACGACCTAAAATGGTTTCAACAAAGCCTTGTTCACGTGCAATCTGACGGGTACGTTCCATATAGTCGAGTACGCCCGGATAGCGTTGGAAATAACGTGCAATATAGCTACGAGATTCTTCGCGTGTAAAGCCCAGTTGACGAGTAAGCCCAAACTCAGACATGCCATAGAGTAGACCAAAGTTAACGGCTTTAGCTTGTCGACGTTGATCATGAGTGACATCTTCAATCGCAATTCCCAAGACTTCTGATGCTGTACGACGGTGTACATCTTGACCTTGTTGGAAAGCATGCACTAACGCATCATCTTGCGAAAAATGTGCCATTAAGCGTAGCTCAATTTGCGAATAATCGGCTGCGAGTAATACACGACCTTCAGGTGCAATAAAGGCTTTACGAATCTGACGACCAATTGGTGTACGAATTGGAATATTTTGCAAATTTGGATCAGTGGAAGATAAACGCCCAGTTGCTGTGAGTGCTTGGTGATAACTGGTATGTACACGATGCGTTGCATCATGTGATTGCTCGATCAAGCGATCAGTATAGGTATTTTTGAGTTTTGCTAATCCACGATGTTCTAAAATAACTTCAGCTAAGGGGTGTTCGATTTTCTCTAAAATACTTTCACTGGTGCTGTATTGACCCGTGGCAGTTTTCTTACCACCTTTCAGTCCAAGCTTATCAAATAGGACTTCACCCACTTGTTTAGGTGATGCGATATTAAAGGCTTCACCTGCTAATTCAGTTGCTTGGTTTTCTAAAGTTTGAATCGTTTCAGAGAACTCAACACTGAGTTGATCCAAAAATTGATGATCCAGTTTAATTCCATCTTCTTCCATACCTGTAAGCACACGTGCTACAGGCATTTCAATGTTATGTAGAATATGAACAAGTTCAGGATGGCTTTGAAGTTTTGCTTTTAATACTTCATAAAGACGATAAGTGACATGTGCATCTTCAGCGGCATAATGTGCCGCTATTTCTAATTCAATCTGATTAAAGGTTTTTTGCTTTACGCCTTTACCTGCGATTTGTTCAAAAGTGGTGGTCAAATGGCTGAGATAAACACGAGCTACATCATCCATCCCATGACGGGTTGCCGCTGCATTGAGTACATACGAGGCAAGCATAGTATCGAAATACCAGCCTTGAATCGTGATACCGTGATTAGCAAAAATATGCGCATCATATTTTAAGTGATGACCAATTTTTTTGATTTGCTCATTTTCTAAAATTGGCTTGATTTGAGCTAATAATGTTTCACGGTTGAGTTGAACAGGTGCACCTTCATAGTCATGTGCAACAGGTATATAGTAAGCATCATGAGCATCGAATGCGATTGAGAAGCCGACTAACTCAGCAACACGATAATCTAGATGAGTAGTTTCAGTATCAATTGCAAAATGATCAGCATGCTGCATACGTTGAAATAAAGCATCCCAAGCATCTTGGGTTAATACCGTGTGATAGGTTGCAGTTCCGAGTTGATCATCTTGACTAGAAAGGTTGGCATGATCCTCAGTGATCACTTGCTCAACTTTCTGTTCGGCTTTGACAATACTTTGAGATGTTTGTTGGTAAGCCGAATTATTTGGATTGTTGGGATGGTCTAAAGATTGTAATTGGTTACGGAATTCTAGTTCTGTATAGAGGTCACGTAATTGATCTACATTTGGATTGCTTAGTTTTAAATCATGCCAATCTAAAGCTAAATCTAGATCACAGACAATACTGGCCAGTTGATGGTCAATCTTAATATTCTCTAAATTGTCTTTAATATTTTGGCTGATTTTGCCTTTCAGTTGATCAACATTGGCAATAATATTATTTAATGAACCATATTCAGTCAGTAGTTTTGCGGCAGTTTTTGCGCCGACACCTGGCACTCCCATAATACCGTCAGAAGCATCTCCCATCAGGGTGAGATAATCAATAATTTGATGTGGATGTACCCCAAATTTTTCTAGTACCCCAGCTTCATCTAACACACGTTCTTTAAAACTATCTTCGAGTTTAACGTGTTCATTAACCAATTGTGCCATGTCTTTGTCACCTGTTGAGATCAAGACATGGTGACCTTCAGCCAATGCACGTTTAGTGAGTGTGCCAATAATATCATCGGCTTCCGCACCTGGCAGGCTGTACAGTGGAATACCCTGTGCCTTGATTAAGGCATGCAAATACGGAATCTGTTGTGACAGTTCCTCTGGCATGCTTGGGCGATCACCTTTATAAATAGGTGATAATTTATGGCGAAAAGTTGGTTCTGGTGTATCAAAAATCACAGCCATATGAGTAGGCTGAGTACGACGCATTAACTTTTGAATTGCTGAAATTGCGCCACGGATTGCGTTGGTGTGTAAACCTGTAGAGGTTGTTAATGGCGGTAAAGCGTGAAAAGCACGAAATAAAAAATAAGACCCGTCAACCAAGACAAAAGGTGGCATTATGCAAATCCTTATTATGAACTAAATGCCATTTTACGTGAAAAAGTAGTGGCTGTCCTTGTTGTCTTGTAGAGCAGTGGCAAACTGTGTCGCATTAAATAATTGCAGTATTTTGTATGTAAAAATGGCTGCTTATCAACTGATCAAGTAAGATAACTTAAATGAAGCTGTCATAATTGATCTAAGTCTATGTATAAAAAAAATAAACAGGGAATTATTATCGTTTTAGTTGCTTTGACGGTGCTGCTTGCTTGCGCAATTGCATTTCAATGGCATAGAGCGATTGTTGCTGCAACAATTGGATTAACTGTTGTTATTGTGCACGTTATTTCAGAAATTCATCAGCGCTTACGCCAGCTAGAGCAGGCCGCGCCAAGTTTTTTTGCACAATCAGCGAATATAAATGGGCAAAAAATTATTATTTATGCTGCTGCACTCGTGGCACTTTTTGCTTACGCCAATACGTGGATGTGGTTAGCTGGCGGTGCATTATTGGTATTCATGCTATGTTTAATCCAAACCATCAGTGCATTTCAAACGCGACTGACTCATTTGGAACAATATGCAAATGTAGAGACTGACATAGAGGCTTTAGCTCAGCAAAAGATCAACGCCCAAAATATTGAACGGTATCTTGATGAAGCCAAGAAGACAGAAACTCAGACACCAGTTTTTGAACAACATCCTGCGTGGATGAAAGCTGATGATCAGACGATACCAAATCAAAATAGTCAGTCACCTGTTGATTTTGAGCATCAAGCAAAAACTCAAACAGTATCATGGTGGCAACCTGCACTTGATTGGATGATGCATGGCAATCCGATTTTACGCGTTGCAGTTGCAATATTAATGGTTGGCGTGGTGTTACTGTTACGCTTTGCTAGCGAGCATTGGCAATTAAGCTTGGGGGTAAAACTGAGTTTTATTGCTATTGCTGGTGTTATCACGACTATTGCAGGTTATTTACTACAAAAGAAAAACCAATTATTTGCTGTAGCTTTACAAGGCGTGGGTTTAGCAGTCGTTTTTTTGACCTTGATTTTCTCGCATCACTTCGCCGTGATTGCTAGCTTAAGCACAGCGAGTATTTTATTTGTAATTCTATTATTAGAGACGGTCTATCTCAGTTTAAAACAGCAAGCCTTGTATTTAGCGATGTTAGCTTTGAGCATGGCATATCTTGCACCACTGGTGATTCCACAAAATCATCCTGATGTGATTTTCTTATTTGGCTATTATTTTTTAATTAATTTAGCTGTTGCTGCGGTTAATTTTATTCAGCCGTGGAAAATTTTGCATCAAATCGCATTTTTTGCCACGATGTTTATCGGTGGCGCAACGATTGGAATCTATGCAAAAACATATCAGTTTGACACCTTAGATATGATCTTATGGCTGCATATTGCTTTATTTATTTGGTTAAGCATTCGCTATAGCCAACTAATGTTACGGACACAAACTCAAGATACAAGCATCGATCAGACAATTCCTCAAAGTCGTCAACGTCTACAGCCTATCTTAGATGTTGGGCTTATTTTTAGTGTTCCTGTACTTGGTTTTTCCTTGCATGCATATTTAATGCATAACTCGACTCAAGCATTAACTTGGGGAGCTGTTGCATTAGCCATTGTGTATATCGCATTACATCTATGGATTAAACGTCGGCATCCAAAATTGTCTATCTTGGCAAAAAGTTTCTTTATTCTTGCAGTGGTTTTTACGGCATTAATTTTTCCATTGGCTAAAGGGGCACATTGGACTTCAACGGGTTGGGTGATTCAAGGTACAGCATTAATTGTCTGGGGAGTAACTGAACGTTATCGTTTAAGTCGTTATGTGGGTGTTGTATTGGTGCTGTTAAGTTCAGTAGCACTCATTTTCCAAGTTTGGTCATATGACCACTTTCCGATACTCAGTACAGTCATCTATGCAATCGCTCAGTTTATTTCAGCTTACTATTTATTAAATTATCAACAAGTTGAAAAATACTTTAGTGCTCGAATGCTCAGTGGAATTTTTTTAGGATTGGGGATGTATGCAGGAGCGATTGCAGGCGTTGAATTGATGCAGTGGCAACAACATGGACTGAGCCCATATTTAGCAATAGCAGTTTTATTATTGGCTTCGTTCAGTCTAGTCATTCGCTTTACATCAAGATTACAGTGGGACAATGTACAGCTGATCTTATTGGGGAGTTTATTATTTCTGCTTTATGGTGAAAGTTTTGCAGAAAATGTTTATGTTCTGTTGCATTGGTCGAGTAAGTTAAATCAAGTCAGCTTTGCGGTTGCTTCGGTTGTATTGGCTCTAATGTTAATCACTTTGAAGAGTAATACTTCAAAGGAAAGTCTTATTATAGGGTCAAGCTTATTGTGGTTAAGTTTGGCAAGCATTGGTTTGTCGATTTTCCCAATGATGCCAATCCTTGCACTTGCCATCGCTCCTATCATCTACGGTATTTGGTTATTTCAAACGAATAGGACACAGTTACTGCATCAGCTTCCCGTCTGGTGCCTGACCCTATTGTGGCTAGTGTTGGTCAGTCTGGATGCCTATTCTGCTGAGCAATATTATTTTTTACCGTTGCTGAACTTCACGGATATTCTATCCTTGCTGATGTTTATGGGGATGATCTGGATTATTTATCATCACGATTTTAGCGTTGAGCAATCCGTAGAATGGGGCTTTAAAGTTACCACCATTTTAATTGGTTTATTGGTGTTGAGCAGCGTGGTGGTGCGTGCCATGCATCATTATCTGGGTACGCCATTGTGGGGATTGGACATTTGGTCAAATGGTGATGTGCAACTCAGCCTGACTTTATTATGGGTGATTCTGGCATTTATCCTGATGACTTTTTCCAGTCGCCGTCATATTCGCCAAATCTGGTTTGTGGGTGCTGGGTTGTTGGGTATTGTGGTGGCTAAATTATTACTGCTGGACTTATCGCAAAGTGGTACATTGACACGCGTGATCTCATTTATTGGGTCGGGTGCGGTCATGCTGGTGATTGCCTATCTTGCACCGCTACCACCTGCGCTTGAGGAAAATCAGAAAGAGGGTTAATCAACTCTCTTTCTGCTCTTTTTTAAGTTCTTTCTGATGGGTATATTGATCAAGCTCATCATCATCAAGTGGGATAGGTCGGTCAATCAAGCCCATTTTAGGTACAGGAATCTCAATTTGATTTTCTAAGAAACCATTGCGTACACGTTCTTGCATTTCATCGCGAACTTTCAATGCATTTTCCTGTCTACACCATACCGCAAAGAGAAGTTCAATCGATGACTCCCTAAATGCTGTTACGGTAACGGTTGCTTTCGGATCATCCATGACCAAAGGGTATTTAGCAGCAACATCTAAAAGTACTTGTCGTACTTTGATAATGTCTTCATGGAAATTGATCGCCAATGTAATTGGAATACGCCGTATTGGGTATTTTGACAAATTCATGACGGGTGTTCGAATCAATTGTTCGTTTGGTAGGCGAATATACACATTATCTAGTGTCAGCAATTTAACTGAGAGGAGGTCAATTGAAATGACTTGTCCTTCAATCGTTTGTCCGCGAATTAAGGTAATCTGAATCGTATCACCAACTTCAAATGAACCTTCGCCGATCAAAAATAAACCACTGATCAAGTTGGTTGCCGATGTTTGTGATGCAAAACCCAAAGCAACGGTCAGAATTCCTGCTGCACCCAAGAACACGCTGAGTTTAAATCCAGCCTCTCTCAAGCTGGTCATAATAAATAACAGGAAAATAAAATAAAAAATCCCTCTACGCCATAGCAAGCGTTGATGGGCATTAAAACGATTTCCAATTGTACGAATAAAGGCATTCGATACCAGTCTTGCGATTACAAAACCAATAAACGCTAAAATAATCGCAACAACGATTTCGCTTAAACGTTCGAAGTTAATATTGGTGAAAATACTGGCGAGACTGCTAGCAACATCCTTTGGAATATTCGAATCAGGCATAGCAACCTCTTAAAAGAATGAATCAAACATATTGAATAATGTACTTCCAGGCGCACGAGGAGGATGTACATAAATCACTTCACCCGCTTGAGTTGGGGTTCTATTCTCAATCCGAATACGTGCTGGATGATCCATACCTTCATAATAGACTTTGATTTGTGAAGTCCATAAACGACCTGTACTTTCACTATAGAAAAGGGGAAGAGCAGGAACAGGAACATTCATACGATCAAAACGTAATTGATGTTGGCTAGTATTGTGAAATTCAATAGGAGTGACTGCGCGAAAAGCACGCGGTTTTAACAGATTTAAATCAGTACGACCATCTACAGAAGTGGCATAGCAAATTTCACCATTTTGAGGATCTTTACCGAACCATGTGTCTTTCGGTTGGATCACAGGAATATCAAATAGAGCTTCAGTGAGTCCATCCACTAAACCTGCAATCCATAGTGGGGTACTAATATATAAAGTTCCACGTTGTCCCGCAGGAATATAAATCGGATCAACGGGTTTAATCACTACAGAGCGATCTGCTAAACGCGGCATTAAATGGAATGTACTCTGTGTGTTATGAAACATGTAGCGTTCGATTTTTGCAGGTTGTGGCATTGCAAAAATCGTGTCATTTAGAACTTGCCATTGCTGTTCGTAATCATGTTGAGATTGAGGACGATGATATTCCAAACGCCATTCCTTAATGCCACGTGTTAGACGAAATAATAATGAACCAAATTGCCAAGCTTTGGCTTGTTGAATTTCAAATTGTTGTTCACCCCACCATTTCAATTCGTTGGCATGTGGGGCTTGATATTGATTATTTTGAGACAAGATGCAAAATTCCTGTGTGAGTATGCTAAACAGACTTCACGCTGTAACCTGCTTAGAGTACACTCAAGCATCTTTTTTATCATTATTTGTATAATGCAAATACTTAAACAAATACAAATTCCTTATAGTTTTGCCAAAAGACATGGCGTTTTATTACGTTATGAAGGTGATCAAATTTTTATTGTGCGACGGAAGGACACCGCGCGTATTGCTTTGCAGGAAGCACGTCGAATTTTGGGGAAATCGGCTCACGATCAATTATGTACTGATCAAGAGTTCCATGCCTTACTCAGTTCTAGCTATGCAGGGGATACAGGTGAGTCACAACAAGTGGCTGCGGGTCTAGAAGATCATCCAGATTTATTAAGTTTGGCAGACCAAGTGCCTGAAGCTGAAGACTTGATGGATCAAGAGGATGATGCACCAATTGTTCGCTTAATTAATGCGCTATTGTCTGAAGCGATTCGTGTCAGCGCATCTGATATTCATATTGAAGCCTTTGAGAAAAAACTTTCGGTACGTTTACGTGTCGATGGTCAACTGCGTGAAATTGTACAGCCACGCCGTGAACTTGCGCCATTATTGGTATCACGTATTAAAGTCATGGCGAAACTGGATATTGCAGAAAAGCGTATTCCTCAGGATGGTCGTATTTCACTGCGCTTGGCAGGTCGTGAGGTCGATGTGCGTGTATCGACTTTACCTTCTTCGCATGGTGAACGAGTGGTCATGCGTTTACTAGACAAGCAAGCTGGGCGTTTAAATATGACTCATCTTGGTTTAATGAAAAATGACTATGAACGTTTAACGCAATTGGTACATCGCCCACATGGCATTATTTTAGTTACAGGCCCAACAGGTTCGGGTAAAACGACAACCTTATATGCTGCATTGTCTGATCTTAATGATAATACACGTAATATTTTGACTGCCGAAGATCCGATTGAATATCAATTGGAAGGGATCGGTCAAACGCAGGTCAATACTAAAGTTGATATGACCTTTGCACGTGCATTAAAAGCGATGCTACGCCAAGATCCAGATGTGGTAATGGTCGGTGAGATTCGTGATCTTGAAACTGCTGAAATTGCGGTACAAGCATCTTTAACAGGGCACTTGGTGTTATCTACGCTGCATACCAATACAGCAATTGGTGCGGTAACACGTTTAAAAGATATGGGCATTGAACCATTCTTGTTGGCAAGTTCTTTGATAGGTGTTATTGCACAACGTCTTGTTCGAACCTTGTGTCCACATTGTGTGACTTGGCGAAAAGCAGATGATTTTGAGCGACAATTGTTCCAACATCTCAAAGTTGATGAATATATGCAGTTACCTGAACCGCATGGTTGTGAAAAATGTTCACATGTTGGCTTTAGCGGACGAACTGCAATTTATGAAATTGTGCCAGTAGATGATTCGATGCGCCGTTTGATTCATGGTAATGCAGCTGAGTTTGAATTAGAAAATCATGCGCGTCGCCATGCTGCTTCGATTCGTGATGATGGTTTATTGAAAGTGTTAGCTGGAAAAACCACATTAGAAGAAGTATTGCGTGTGACGAATGAAGCAGCGGAAGTGTAAATACGATATAAGTAAAAAAACAGCATGGATCACCATGCTGTTTTTCTTTGTAAAATCTGAAATCATTATTCAGTGGTTATGATATTAAAATTCACATCAATATTGCCACGAGTTGCATTTGAATATGGACAAACAATGTGTGCAGCAGCAACCAATTGTTCAGCTTCAGCTTGTTCCATACCCATCAGATAGACATTTAAAGTGACTTCGATACCAAAGCCATTTGGAATTGGACCAATTCCCACTTCACCTTCAACATAAGCATCTTTCGTAATTTTGAATTTATCTCGATTTGCAACAAATTTCATTGCACCTAAGAAACATGCTGAATAACCCGCCGCAAAAAGCTGTTCAGGATTGGTCACCTCACCACCAGCACCGCCCATTTCTTTTGGCACACCTAACTGAACATCTAAGACACCGTCTGATGAAGTTGCACGACCATCACGACCACCTGTAGCTTTTGCTTTTGCACGATAAACGACTTGTTCTAAAGACATGATTTTTATTCCTGAATAAATATTGTGTACAATTAAATCGTACACGATATATCTAGGAATGCAAGTTATCGATTTGTAAACTTAGCTTCTATTGCGTGAGATGGTGACGTAATGTCGCAAGCTGATCTTTAAGCTCTGTAAGTGATGTGGTTGAACAGGCCGCTGCTTCTGAAATTTTGGATGGAATATCAACTGCTTGTAATTTTAAAGTATGACCTTGTGGCGTAAGGGAAATAATAACCTGTCTTTCATCTTCGACTGAGCGTCTACGTGAAATTAGTTGTGAGGCTTCAAGCTTTTTTAATAATGGAGTGAGTGTGGAAGATTCTAAGAATAATCTTTCTCCGATCTCAGACACACTGAGTTGATCCCTTTCCCAAAGCACTAACATTACCAGATATTGAGGGTAAGTTAATCCGAGAGGAGAGAGCAATTGACGGTAGACTTGATTTAAGGCAAGGTTGGTTGAGTAAATCAGAAAACAAAGCTGATTATCTAATAGTAATTGCTTATGTTCATCACCCATGTGCTTCTCAAACAGTATATTCATGTGATCAGTATATCGTGATCTGCTTATGATTAGTTATGTAGATTTCATATCAATCATTACCAAAGCTCAGTGATTTTTTTCATCAAACGCACCCTATAACGTGCTGTTGGATTATTAGGGTTATTAAGCGCTTCTTGTTCATAATATTGTTGCCAAGCAACAATCATGTCTAAAGTTGCACCTTTTTGTTTGATAATAAGCACGTCTTCTCGCTGGATATTATCTAATCTTTGTCTCGCACCTTCAGAACCCGTTCCCCAACCAATCACCCATTGCCCAAAAGAATTTAATGATAAATTTTGCGGTGTAGATAAGACACTTTGTGGACTGGCATTGGTTTCAACGATTGCTGCATGAAGTTGTGCAATTGCCCCTATAAAAAATAAAAAAATGAAAATTACTTTAAACATAAATCAAACTTAATACGAATGAATTGAGGATATTACATCAAGTATAGAATACGACCATTTGATCTTGTTCTACCATGATAAATAAAGCCTATTAAATCATGATCCTACAAAACATACATTTATGAAAATTGACTATAACAGTCAAAGTGATGTCATATGAGGATAAATTGAACAAAAGTATGCTCAGATAAAACGATTATTTTTAATAATTGATAAGTTTGCGATGCTGCATCAATGGCATTGCTAGTCGAATATCGTTTTGTTCTGCTCGGTCAAATGAAGATGTAATTAAACCATGTCCTTCAACCGTAATCATTTCTAATAGTTGCCCTCGGCTATTTGTAATTCCTGCATGCCCCCAAGTTTGACGCTGTTCACCATGCCAGCCTTGCTGAGCTGCACCAAGCACATAACATTGGCTATCCATGGCACGTGCCTGTAGCAGCAGTTGCCAGTGCAGTTTGCCTGTGGTGTAGGTAAATGCGGCAGGAGCGGTTAGGATATTTGCTCCTTTGGTGCGTAACATCAACGAGAGTTCTGGAAAACGCAGGTCATAACACACCATCAGTCCGATATTGCCAAAAGGTGTTTTGGCAACTACAACTTCATCACCAGGTTCAAAGAATCTTGATTCCTGATAACCACCGACAGCATCACTGACCTGAACGTCAAATAAATGGATTTTGTCATAACGCGCTTCAGTTCTTTCAGGGCTAATGCATAAACTGACAGTACGCACACGACCATCATCAATGATTGAACCATCAGGACGAAACGGGCAAGGGAGGGTACCTGCGATAATCCAGATTTGATAACGATGAGCCAATTGTTCCAATCGTTTTTGGATGCTCTCGAATTGTGCTGCTGTCTCGCGTTGTTTCCCTGCTGCAAAACAAACAAAATTTTCTGGGAAAACAATAAGCTCAGCAGCTTGAGCCTTACTTTGTTGGATCAATGACTCAATGACGATGAAATTTGCTTCAATGTCATTTTGAGAGTTCATTTGTGCAACAGAAAGTAAGGTCATACAAGCATCACAATTTAGTTTTCAGCAATTATGCATTTTGTTTTTGTGAATCAAGAGATAAACACTCTTGTTCTTTTTGCAATTGCTTTACAAGTGGCTCAAACATATTTTGGTTGTTTTCATTTAAACGCATTAGTGTTTTATGCGCATCTAACACAGTGTTGAGCATTGCACTATGTGTAACGTGCTCTTCAGTTAATTCTAAAGTGCATACGTTTGGATCACCGCAATAATTTAAAATCACAAATACCTGACCTAGCCCCATACTGTTGGCTAAAGTTGTAATATCTGGATTTGTCGAGAGCATAACAGCTTGAATATGATGAACTTGTTTAAGCTTAAGACCTAGTTTTGCAAGTACACCCAAGACTGTGCTGTCAATAAATGTAGTTTCAGTTAAATCAACAATTGCACCGACAACATTCTGTTGCTGTTCAATTTTGTTGAGTAACTTGTCTAAACTTATACAAGAGTGAGCGCGCACTTCGCCAATAAGCTTGAAAATATGCGTTCCGTTCAAACTTGCATATTCAACATGACCTGTTGACATATAAATGCCATTTTCAGAGAAAGGATATAAAATTATCCCATAGTGATATTCTAGACACAAGTGGTTGGATGCTGTGATCTAATTAAAATATTGATTTTAGAGTTAATTCATTCGACATATGCTTAATATTGCAATATCGTCAGCAACATGATCTGGTGCTTTGAAAGCGTCATGCTGAAGATGTTCGACCAATTGATTAAATTGATCATTCAAACCGCCATCAAATGGTTCAAGTGCACCATCAGAACATAATATAAAACGAGCATTACGGCTCAGCGTACAACAATGTTCTTCAACTTCTAGTTCTTCAGTAAGACCTAATGGAAAGCTACTTGTTGTAAGGATTTGTGGTGGTTGGTTGGGCTCAAAAATAATTGGAGGAGGGTAGTGACCAGCGCTAGACCAACATACTTCATGAGTTGCTAAGTTTAATATTCCCGCCACCATAGTAATATGCTTTTCAATATTTTCTTGTACTAACATTGCATTTAGTTTTTGAATCAATTGACTAGGTGTTTTTGATCGGCCATGAAATGCCGCCATCCAAGATGTGAGTAAACTACTTGTTACCCCATGGCCTGAAACATCTGCTAAATAAAACAAGACTTCATCATCATTTAATCTCCAGTAATCATACCAATCTCCTGACAGGTAAGCTGAAGGCTGAAAAAATGATTCAAATTGATAGTTTGGTAATTCGATCGGGTTTGGTAATAATCTTTTTTGTAGTTCTGCGGCCGAAGGTAAATCTCTACTATCTTGATTACGTTTATATTGAGCATCGATTTTAAACAATGAGTGAACAGGATTTTTGGGTAATTCACTCCAAATCCATCCTGCCAACGCACCCATTTCCCATGCTTGAGCTAATGCAGTTCCTTCATGTTCAAAAGCAAGAACAATTGTAGGTAATTTCCATTGGTATTTTAAAAAATCTTGTACATCGGCAATAGCAATTATTGTTTGATCATACAAATCTAAATCATCGATATGAATGATTTGTAAACTCGGTAACTCATTTAGTGCTTGTTCTAAATAAGATATTGAGCGTGTGGGTTGAATAAAATACATAGATAAGCAGCCGACCTTTTGTATTTGTATGATCATTTTTTAATTCATCATAGATGAAATATGATGAAAAACATAGTATTGCTAAAACTTTAAATTAATACATAAGTCTATCATTTAAAGTTCCTAAGAAATTACTTGTCATCACCTGATTGATCGTTATTATCATCTTCGTCACTTACAAATGAAACATCTGCCGAATCTCCATGCTTTTCAGCGATTTGGAAGGCTTTACGTTGTAAGTAAAAATCACGGATCATTGAATATTTATCGCCTTTTAAGCTTTCTTCAATATCCAAAATTTGTGAGCGAGCATCAATTGCTTGTAATAAATTAGTAGACCAATAAATACCTTCTTGATCATCTAAGAAATATTTTTGTGGGCGACCAAAACTATCTGTTGCTAAACCAAAGCCGTCACGGAATGTGCTTGGACCAAAAAATGGCAGCATCACGTAAGGACCTGATGGTACACCGTAGTAACCTAAAGTGACGCCAAAACTTTCCTCTTCAGTGGTTAAGCCTAAACGACGGGCAGGATCAGCAAAACCTAGTGTTGTAAGCGTATTAATCGTGAAACGACCTAATGTCTTGGCAGCGCGAGTTGGTCGTCCTTGGATTAATTGGTTGACTGCATTCCAAGGTTCACCTAGATTTTTCCTAAATTGGCGATAAGGAGTACGGACTTCTTCTGGAACTTTTGCTACATACTGTATTGCAACAGGTTTTAATAAATTACGATCCAAAGCATCATTTAAAGCAAAGATCTGTCTATTTAATGGTTGTAAAGGATCTTTTACAGCATCAGGTTGGGCAGCGTTTGCATTGACCTTTAAATCATTTCTAGTGATATGTTTTAAATCTTTTATGGCCTGAATCGTCGATGTCGATTGTTGATTATTGGTATTTGCCACAGAGCTTGTTTGAATAGATGGCTCGTTTTGAACTTCTTGTGCTAATACAGGTGAATATGCCCCAGCAGTTAACAGCCCAAGCAAGATGTAATTTGAGTAATGCATATAAGTCCTTCGTCGCCATTAGAGCGAAATACAGTCATTAGAATGATTGCGCTGCATGACGCAAAACATAGATATAAGGTATACAGTTTAGTTGTTCTCTTCTTATTAAAACAAATTCGGTCGAAAAATATAAGAAAAATTGTGATTTTGGTTTAAAAACGTCCACTTAAATAAAAAGATTAGGAAAGGGGGTTGTGTTGGGAGAGGAATGGTGTAGAATGCACATCCATCGGCGGTGATGCAGATAAAAACTTGTTGATAAACAAGGGTTTGGCTAGATTGGTTAGGTTCTTGGGTTGATTGGTAAGTTTTAAAAATATCGAAATTACCTGTTGACTTTAATTTAGATTGGAGTAACATAGCCGACCTAGCTTGATGATGACGAATCATCGAGAAGATCATTAAGAGAATAGAAGAACAACTTGTGTGGATTTTTACTGGTTGATCGATCGAAATAATTTTCATTGATTGAATGGTAGAAATTTCTCGAAGTTTATTTGAGCGAATTTTTAGTCAGAA